>DASROG010000220.1:0-9404 GCA_035646995.1 Myxococcaceae bacterium | reverse complement strand
GGGGCAGAGCGGCGGGCAGGGACCTTGCGACGCTTCGGAGGAGCCATGACCGGGGGGACGCTAGCAAGTCCCTGCCGGGGCCGGCATCTCCGGCACCACTCGCTGCCTCGCCGCGGCCGCGCGCCACGGCGGTGATGTCCTCGCCCGCGCCATGCCTCGTCACCCGCGCAAGTCCCTGCCCGAGCACCCGGGCCGCCTCCCGGTCGACCTCGGACCGGTGTCCAACGGTGAGTTCTTCCCGCTCGCGTCACCCGCTCCGCTGCTGGCCGCCGGAGGACGCGCGAGCCGTGCGGCAGCCGAACACGCGCGAAGGGCCGGGGTGAGCCGGCGGGAGCTCCTCTCCAGCGCGTGCGGAACCGCGACGGTGCTCCTGGCGCTCAACCAGATGGGCTGCACCGGGGGGCGCTACGCGGTCGAGCGGGACGCGGCGGTGGATCCGGCGAAGGCAGCGGCGGCGGTCGGCGGGGAGGAGCTGGTCTTCGACGTGCAGACCCACCACGTGGAGCCCACCCGGGACTGGTCCACCCGGAATCACGCCTTCGACTTCCTGGCCCGGACGGAGCAGGCACGGTGCGGGGCCGGGCGGTGGCTGGACTGCTACTCGCGGGACCATTTCCTGCGCGCGGTCTTCCTGGAGTCCGACACCGACGTGGCCGTTCTGAGCGCGCTCGCCGAGGTCCCGCGGAACAATCCGCTGACCATCGAGGAGGCAGTGCGGACACGCGAGCAGATGGACCGCGCTGGACCCGGACGGCTCCACCTGCACGGCATCGTCCTCCCCAACGGCGGGCTGCTCCAGGAGCAGGTCAACGGGATGCAGGCGCTTGCCGAGCGCCACCGGGTCGCAGCCTGGAAGATGTACCCGGTGTGGGGGCCGGGCGGTCAGGGGTACTGGCTGGACGGTCCCCTCGGCACCGCGGTCCTCGAGCAGGCGCGGAAGCTCGGGGTGAAGACCGTCGCCGTGCACAAGGGCATCACGCTGCCGGGGATGGACTCGACGTACAGCCAGTGTCGCGACATCGGCCCGGTCGCGCGGCGATACCCGGACCTGACCTTCCTCGTGTACCACGCGGGCGTCGAGTTCGACGTTGGCGAGGGTCCCTACGACGTGGGACGGGCGCTGGGGCTCGACTCGCTCGTTCGATCACTCCAGGAGAATGACCTGCGCCCCGGCTCGAACGTCTACGCGGACCTGGGCGCGGTCTGGAAGATCCTGATGCGCAATCCGGACCAGGCGGCGCACCTGCTGGGCAAGCTGCTGGTGTACCTCGGCGAGGACCGGATCCTCTGGGGCACCGACTCCATCTGGTTCGGCTCCCCGCAGGACCAGATCGAGGCCTTCCGCTCCTTCGAGATCGCCCCCGAGCTGCGGCAGAGGCACGGCTACCCTGCCCTCACCCGCGAGGTGAAGCGAAAGGTCCTGGGGCTGAACGCGGCGCGGGTCTACGGCGTGGACCCGGACAAGCTCCGGCAGAAGGTCCGGGCCGACGACCTCGCCCGCGCCCGGGCCGAGTGGCGGGAGGCGGGAGCGGACCGGGTTCCGGCGCTCGGCCCTCGGACGCGCCGGGAGATGCTTGCGCTCTGGCGGGCACGGAACGGCCGGCCGTAGCAGGGGGGGAGCACCGCCGGCGGGAAGACGCTGCGCCTCGAGGAGGTTCGCGTGGCGTCCGAGGCTGGTTGAAGGCGGTCAGAGCCCAGCGATTTCCGCGACCGAACGCTGCTCGCCGACGGCTGGAGCGTGGCGCTGGAGGTCGACCGGGAGGGCACGCTCGCGGTGCCACCCGGGGATCTGAAGGCCGGCGACGTCATGCGCCGCGCCTCGGCGATGTTCCTCCGCTTCGACACCGCGGGCCGGATCGGGCGCCGGGACAGCGACGACTGTTTCCCTCCGTTCTGATCCGACGCGCCCGGGTTGCCTCCCCCGCTCCAGGGCGCGCAGATCCTGCGCGGAGGCAGGGCGTCTTGCGAGGCTGGATGCACCCTGGCCCGGAGGATGCACGGGCGTACGGGTTGAACTCATGCACGAGCTGTCGATCAGCCAGGGCATCGTGGAATCCGTCTGCGAGGCGGTCCCCGAGGGCCAGGTGCTGGTGGTGACCGTCGAGATCGGCAAGCTGTCCGGTGTCGTCCCGGACGCGGTTCGCTTCTGCTTCGATGCCTGCGCCCGCGGCACGCGCGTGGAGGGCGCGCGGCTGGACATCCTGGACGTGCCGGGCCGGGGGCGCTGCGCCAGCTGCGACCGCGAGCTGGAGATGGACGAGCTGATCACGCAGTGCCCGTGCGGGAACCCCTTCCTGGACATCGTCCGCGGGCGCGAGCTGCGGATCCGGAGCGTGGAGGTGAACTGATGTGCGCGACCTGCGGCTGCTCCGGAGCCATCGAAGCGGAGACGGCCTCGGCGCTCGTCGGCGGCAGTGACGACCTCGCGCACGCGGACCCCCACGACCACGAGCATCCGGACGAGCACGAGCACGACGAACATCACGCTCACGTGCACGACCACGATCATTCACACGCCGATGACCACGGGCACACGCACCACGCCCATGACCACGCGCACACCCATGACCACGGGCACGAGCACTCGCACGCCCATGACCACGGGCACGAGCACTCGCATGCCCATGATCATGGGCACGCGCACCCGCACGTGACCGCGGACACATCTGCCGCCCGCACCCTCAAGCTGGAGCAGGAGATCCTCGGCAAGAACCGGCTGCTGGCCGAGCGAAACCGCGGGTGGCTCGAAGGCCGGGAGATCTTCGCGGTCAACCTCATGAGCTCGCCCGGCTCGGGGAAGACCACGCTGCTGGAGCGGACCATCCGCGACCTGGGCAAGCAGATGGTGGTCTCGGTCATCGAGGGTGACCAGGAGACGCGGCTCGATGCCGAACGGATCCGGGGAGCGGGGGCCCGGGTGGTCCAGATCAACACCGGGACGGGCTGTCACCTCGACGCGCAGATGCTCGGGCGCGCGATGCAGGAGCTCACCCCGGCCGTCGGCTCGCTGCTCTTCGTGGAGAACGTGGGCAACCTGGTCTGCCCGGCGCTGTTCGATCTGGGCGAGGGGGCGCGGGTGGTGATCGCCTCGACCACCGAGGGCGAGGACAAGCCGCTGAAGTATCCCCACATGTTCCGGGCGGCCGAGCTCATCCTCCTCAACAAGGTGGATCTGCTTCCCCACCTGACCTTCGACGTGGCCCGCTTCGTCGCCCACGTCCGACTGGTGAATCCTTCGGCAAAGGTGCTCGAGGTCTCCGCGACGCGCGGCGACGGGCTCCCGGAGTGGTACCGCTGGCTCGTTGGGAGGGGCTCCGCCTCCCTGCGCACGACCTGACCGACCGGCTCAGCAGATCCGGGGCAGCGCCTCGCCGAAGGGGAGATCGAGGAGACGCTCCCCACCGATCGGCGTCACCAGGCGCACGAACCCGGGGTGCTCGGAGACCACGCGGCCGATCCGCGATGCCTGCCGCCCCAGCGGATGCGCGCGCATGGCGCCCAGCACCCGGTCTGCTCCCTCCTCGGGCACGAAGACCACCAGCTTCCCCTCGTTCGCCACGAGCAGCGGATCGAGCCCCAGCAGCTCGCAGGCCCCGCGCACCACGTCCCTGACCGGCACTGCCCGCTCGTCCACCTCCACACCCAGCTTCCGGCGGGTGGCGATCTCCACCAGGGTCGCGGCCACGCCCCCGCGGGTGGGATCGCGCATCGCGTGCACGCCCGGGAAAGCGGCGAGCACCGCGGCACACAGCTCGTGGAGCGGAGCGGTGTCGCTGCGGAGGTCGCCTTCCAGGCCCAGCCGCTCCCGTGCGCCGAGGATGGTCATGCCGTGGTCCCCGACGGTCCCGCTGACGAGGATCGCGTCCCCTGGCCTGACCCGGGCCGAGCCGAGCGACACCCCGTCCGGGACCACGCCGATGCCCGAGGTGTTGATGAAGATCTTGTCCCCGCTCCCGCGGCCGACGACCTTGGTATCCCCGGTGACCACCGTCACTCCGGCGCGCTCGGCGGCCCGGCGCACCGAGGCCACCACCCGCTCCAGCTCCGAGAGCGCGAGCCCTTCCTCGAGGATGAAGGCCAGCGAGAGCCAGAGCGGACGCGCTCCGCCAACCGCCAGGTCGTTCACCGTACCGTTCACCGCCAGGTCCCCGATGTCCCCGCCCGGAAAGAAGATCGGCGTCACCACGTAGGAGTCGGTGGTGAAGGCCACCCGTCCCCGCTCCACCGGCAGCACCGCCTGATCGTCGAGCTGCTCGAGGATGGGATTGCCCAGCGCCGGCAGCAGTGTCTGCTCGATGAGCCGCGCGGTGAGCTTCCCCCCGCTGCCGTGCGCGAGGAGGATCTGCTCGCTGTCGACCAGCGGCACCGGGCAGGAACCGAATGGGGTCTCGTCAGAGGACATCGTTTTCTCCGAGCGCGACGTGCACCTGGTCCCACAGCAGATGCAGCAGGAGCGTGTGGCTCTCCTGGATGCGGTGGATCGACCAGCTCCGGACCACGAAGCAGTGATCGCACACCTCGGGCATCCGACCGCCGTCCCGTCCGGCGAAGCCGATGGTCAGGAGCCCCAGCTCCCGCCCCCGCTTCAGGGCCCGGTTCACGTTCGCCGACGCCCCGGAGGTGGAGATGCCCAGGACCATGTCCCCTGCCCGGGCGAGGAGCTCCAGCGGGGCGACGAAGACGCGGCTGAAGTCGGTGTCGTTGCCCACCGCGGTCAGGAGCGCATTCGAGTCACCGAGCGAGGTGGCCGGCAGCGCGCGCCGCTTCTCGATGATCGGATGGCAGAACTCCACGGCCACGTGCTCCGCGTCGCAGGCGGAGCCGCCGTTTCCCAGCGTCCAGAGCCGCCCACCGGCCTGGAACCGCCGCGCCATCTCCGTCACGCAGGCCTCGAGCACGGCGGCGTGCTCCTCGACGAAGCGAAGCTTGACCTCGGCGCTCTCCCGGGCCTTGCGGAGGATCGCCTCCCTCACGACCCGGTTCCTCGCAGGTAACGGCCGTACTGGTAATAGGCGGCACAGGCGCCCTCCGCCGAGACCATGGTCGCGCCCAGCGGAGTCTGGGGCGTGCAGGCCGTCCCGAACGCCGGGCAGTCGGAGGGCTTCTTCAGCCCGCGCAGGATGAGGCCGCTGATGCACGCCGAGGACTCGGCGGTCTCGATCTCCTCGACCTCGAACAGCTTCTCCGCATCGTGCTCGCGGTACTCCCAGCGCAGCCGGTACCCGGACTTGGGGATGGAGCCGACTCCACGCCACTTCCGGTCCGAGACCTCGAACACCTCGAACACCAGATCTCGCGCCGGACGGTTGCCCTCCCGGGTGACGCAGCGCCGGTACTGGTTCTCCACCCCGGCCCGGCCCTCCTCGAGCTGCTTGACCGCCATCCACACGCCCTCGAGGAGGTCCACCGGCTCGAACCCGGTGACGACGATCGGCACCCGGAAGGTGTCGGCCAGCGCCTCGTACTCGCGATAGCCCATCACCGCGCAGACGTGCCCCGGGCCGAGAAAGCCCTGCACCCGGTTGCCCGGGGCCTGGAGGATGGCCGCGATCGCCGGCGGGACCAGCACGTGCGAGACCAGCATCGAGAAGTTCCGCACGCCCTGCTTCTTCGCCTGGAACACGGCCATCGCGTTCGCCGGGGCGGTGGTCTCGAAGCCGATGCCGAAGAACACCACCCGCTTCGCGGGGTTCTCCCGGGCGATGCCCACCGCGTCGAGCGGGCTGTACACCACCCGGACGTCGGCGCCCTGGCTACGGAGGCGGAGGAGGTCTCCCTGTGAGCCGGGCACCCGCAGCATGTCCCCGAAGGAGGTGAAGATGACGTCCGGCTGCCGGGCGATGGCGTGGGCGCGGTCGATCATCTCCAGCGAGGTCACGCAGACCGGGCAGCCCGGGCCGTGCACCAGCTCCACCGTCTCCGGGAGCATCCGGTCGATTCCGTAGCGGACGATGGAGTGGGTTTGACCACCGCACACCTCCATCAGCACCCAGGGCCGGGTGGCGGTCTCCGCGATCCGGCGGGCGAGCGTCCGGGCCACCTCCGCGTCGCGGTACTCGTCGACGTACTTCATGGCGGGCGGTCCTCCACGTCGGCGGTCAGCTCGGAGAGCAGGCCCAGCTCCTCGAGCGTCCGGTAGGCCTTCGCCGCCTCCTCGCGATCGACCTTGGAGATGGCGAAGCCCACGTGCACCAGGACGAACTCGCCCACCGCCGAGTCGGGAATGGTGTCCAGGCACACGTCCCGGGTGATGCCCCCGAACCGCACCCTGCCCATCCGCAGCGGCCCGTCCTCGTCGATGGAGAGGATCTCACCGGGGATGCCGAGACACATGGTGTCCTTTCTCGCCCAGCCGGGCCGCGGCGATCGCCGCCTGTCCCAGCGAGACGCCGCCATCGTTCGGTGGGACACGGCGGTGGAGCAACACATCAAAACCATCCGCCTCCAGCAGCGCCAGCGAGCGCTCCGTCAGGCGGCGGTTCTGGAAGCAGCCACCGGACAATGCAACCGTGCGGACGCCGGATGCCTCACGGATCCGGCCGCACCCGGCGGCGACGATGCGCGCCATCGTCTCGTGGAACCGGCCGGCGACCTCGGAGCTCGGCCTTCCGCCCACCAGGTCACCTGCCATCTCCCTGACCGCGGGCCGGAGATCCGCCGCGAAGGGCTCACCCACCAGCTCGAACACGTATGGCTCGGGCACCTCGGCCGCGCGTGCCTCGAGCTCGATCGCTGCCTGCCCCTCGTAGCTGATGGCCCCGGCGAAACCGCACAGCGCCGCGACGGCGTCGAACCAGCGGCCGGCCCCCGTCGCCCGCACCGCACTTCCGAGGAGCTGACCCACGCGGGCACGCCGGACGGGATCGATGGACCCGAGCAGCGGCTGCTCCGACAGTCCCGCATCGCGGAGCACGGCCAATCCCAGGCGCCACGGCTCGCGGATCGCCGCCTCTCCCCCGGGGAGCGCGATCGCGCGCAGGTGCCCGCGGCGGTCGAAGCCCCGCCAGTCGAAGAGCAGGAACTCGCCGCCCCAGAGATCACCGGCCGGCCCGCACCCGGTCCCGTCGAAGGCGACTCCGATCGCCGCTCCCGAGTGGGTCGGCCGCGCATCGACCACACAGGAGACGACATGCGCGTGGTGGTGCTGCACCGCCACCCGGCGAAGCCCGCAGGTCAGTGCCCAGCGGGTGGAGGCGTAGTCGGGGTGGAGATCGTGGGCCACCGCCTCGGGACGCACTCCCAGCAGCCGGCTCAGCTTCCCGATGACCTCGTCGAAGAAGGCGTGCGCCTCCAGGTTGTCGAGATCGCCCACGTGCGGGCCGAGGAACGCCTCGTCACGGCGGACCAGGCACACCGTGTTCTTCAGCTGCGGGCCCACCGCGACCAGCGCAGGGCCCTCGAAGGGGAGCGCGATCGCCCCGGCCACGTACCCTCGCGAACGGCGCACCGGCTGCGGTTCGGTGGCGACGATGCGCACCACCGAGTCGTCCGCCCGGGTGTGGATCTCCCGGTCGTGCGACAGGAACGCGTCGGCGATGCCCGCCAGGCGCTCCCGGGCCACCTGATCGTCGCGGGCGATGGGCTCCTCCGAGCGGTTTCCGCTGGTCATCACCAGGATGCGCGGTCCGGACGAGAGCAGGAGGTGGTGCAGTGGCGCGTAGGCCAGCATCACCCCGAGCTCGTCCAGCCCCGGCGCCACTGCTGCGGCCACGGGTGTCCCGGGCAGCGCCGGCGCGAGGACGATGGTCCGCACCCTCGAGGAGGCGCGAGAGCTGGTCCGCCTCGAGGGTGCGGACCATCAGCGCCAGCGGCTTGTGCGGGCGACTCTTCCGGATGCGCAGCCGCTCGACCGCCGCCGGTCGGGTGGCGTCGACCGCCAGGTGGTATCCGCCGATGCCCTTGACCGCGACGATGCTGCCTTCCCGGAGCGCCGCGGCGGCGGCGGCGAGCGCGGCCTCTCCCACCAGGGGCCGCTCCTTCCCGGCGCGGAAGGCGATCTGCGGACCGCATGCAGGACAGGCCACCGGTTCGGCGTGGAAGCGCCGGCTCCCGGGGTCCTCGTACTCGGCGCGACAGTCCGGGCAGAGGGTGAACTCCGCCATGGTGGTCCGCCCTCGGTCGTAGGGGAGGTCGCGGACGATGGTGTAGCGCGGCCCGCAGTCGGTGCAGTTGATGAAGGGATAGCGATACCGGCGGTCCGACGGGTCGGCCATCTCCCGGAGGCAGGCCTCGCAGGTCGCAACGTCGGGCGGGACGATCGCCCGGCCGGGGTCGCGCTCCCCGCTCGGGAGGATGACGAACTCCCGGTCGCCCCGCGGCTGGAGAGCGCGCACCTCCATCCGGTCGATCCGCGCGAGCGCGGGCAGCTCGTCGCGAAGCACCTCCACGAACCGACTGACCGGATCGCTTGCCCCCTCGACCTCGATCCACACCCCCTGCGCGTCGTTGCGGACCAGGCCCGTCAGCCCGAGCGCCCGGGCCACGCGGTACACCGTCGGGCGGAAGCCCACGCCTTGCACGGTTCCGGAGACACGAACTCCGGAGCGCCTGGGGGTCTCGGCGAGGCTCACGGCCAGGGCGTGTGCGCGCTGGCGCGGCTCGGCGTCAAGCGGCGGGCGCGGTGTGCGGGCGATCCTCCCCATGACGGCCGGCTCTCGTCGGATGCTTCACAGCTCTTCGGGCGGCCAAGCCCGGCCGGTGTCCGACGCGAGACAGGGGATGCGGCCCCCAATTCTCGGCGCCCGGGGGGGAGCCCTACGGTCCGTCACCTCAAACCAGCACCTCCACCGGACGTGCGTGGTCGGCGGAGGCACACGGTTCCCGCCTAGCCCCCTTCGCAACGAAGGGGACCAGCTCCAGGAACGAAAGGAGCAGGTCAATGGCCGCGAAGCCGACGGTCCACGTCCTGTGGATCAACTCCGGGCTCAGCTGCGACGGCGATTCGGTCGCGCTCACCGCCGCGACCCAGCCGTCCATCGAGGAGATTGCCCTCGGCGCCCTCCCTGGCCTGCCGGACGTGGCCTTCCACTGGCTGCTCATCGAGCCGTCGCTCGGAGGCGACGAGTTCATGAAGTGGTGGTGGAAGGCGGACCGCGGAGAGCTCGAGAACTTCGTCCTGGTGGTGGAGGGATCGATTCCCAACGAGTCGATCAAGAAGGAGGGGTACTGGGCCGGCTGGGGGAACAACCCGGAGACCGGTCAGCCGATGACCACCTCGGAGTGGGTGGAGCGGCTCGCGCCGAAGGCGCTGGCGGTCCTCGCCGTGGGAACCTGCGCCACCTATGGCGGCATCCCGGCGATGGAGGGAAACCCGACGGGGGCGATGGGCGTGCCGGACCTCCTCGGGTGGAGCTGGAAGTCGAAGGCGGGCATTCCTGTGGTGTGCGTCCCCGGCTGCCCCACCC
>DASROG010000219.1:0-8710 GCA_035646995.1 Myxococcaceae bacterium | reverse complement strand
CACAACAACTGGCTGCCGATGCGGCGGGTCGGCGCGGCCGGCCGGGCGATGCTCATCGCCGCCGCTGCGAAGACCTGGAAGGTCCCCGAGTCCGAGCTCACCACCTCGAAGGGCAAGGTGGTGCACGGCAAGACCGGGCGCTCGATCGGCTACGGGAAGCTGGCCGCCACCGCGGCGACCATCCCTCCTCCGGATCTGGCGACCGTCAAGCTCAAGGATCCATCGCAGTTCACGATCATCGGCACGTCGGTTCCGGGCGTCGACAACCACGCGATCGTCACCGGCAAGCCCATCTTCGGCATCGACGTGACCGTGCCGGGGATGAAGTTCGCCACCTTCGTGAAGTGCCCGGTGTTCGCCGGGAGGGTGAAGTCGGCGAACCTGGACCGGATCCGAGGGATGCCGGGTGTCCACAAGGCGTTCGCCGTCGAGGGCGGCAGTGACCTCGAGGGGCTCCTCGGCGGCGTGGCCATCGTCGCCGACAGCTTCTGGCAGGCGCAGACCGCGCGGCGCGCCCTGGAGGTGACCTGGGACGAGGGCGAGACCGCGAAGCAGGGTACGGCCGTGTTCGATGCGCGAGCCGCAGCCCTAGTGAAGGAACCGCCTCACCGCTCGGTCCGCAAGGACGGGGACGTGAAGGCCGCGCTCTCGAAGGCGGCGAAGGTGGTCACCGCCGAGTACAGGTATCCATTCCTGTCCCACGCGCAGCTCGAGCCTCAGAACTGCACGGCACACTTCGCGAACGGGAAGCTGACCTTCTGGGCTCCGACCCAGACACCCGAGGATGGGCGCGAGATGGTGGCGAAGGTGATGGGCGTCAAGGAGGACGACATCACCATCCACCTGATCCGTGCCGGCGGCGGATTCGGCCGGAGGCTCTCCAACGACTACATGGTCGAGGCTGGGTGGATCGCACGCGAGGCCGGCGTCCCGGTGAAGCTGCTCTGGACGCGGGAGGACGACTTCGCTCACGACTTCTATCGCCCGGGCGGCTACCACTCCTTCAGCGCCGGACTGGACGCGAGCGGAAAGCTGACCTGCTTCCGCGATCATTTCGTCAGCTTCGGGACCGAGAAGGACTTTGCTCCCTCGGCGGCGATGGGTCCCGCCGAGTTCCCGGCGCGATTCCTGTCCGACCTCGCGCTCGACGCCTCGGTGATGCCCCTCGGCGTTCCGACCGGGGCGCTGCGAGCGCCGCGCAGCAACGCGCTCTGCTTCGCGTTCCAGAGCTTCCTCGACGAGGTGGCCCACGCCGGCGGAAAGGATCCGCTCGAGTTTCGCCGCACGCTGCTCTCGGTGACGCCCTCGCCGCCCCCGGGGCCACCGCCCGGCGCGAAGCCCGGCACGCCGCCCTCGCCGGCTCTCGACCCCGCGCGGATGCTCGGCGTCCTGGACCTGGTCGCCGAGAAGTCAGGATGGGGGAAGAAGAAGCTCGCCCGGGGAACCGGACTGGGCGTGGCGTTCTACTTCAGCCACCGAGGCCACTTCGCCGAGGTTGCCCAGGTCTCCGTGAGCAGGAAGGGCGAGCTGACGATCGAGAAGGTCTGGGTCGCCGGCGACATCGGGAGCACCGTCATCAACCCGAGCAACGCCGAGAATCAGGTCCAGGGTGCGGTGCTGGACGGGATCTCCGAGGCGCTCGGCCAGGAGATGACCTTCGAGAAGGGCCGGGCCGTCCAGAGCAACTTCCACCAGTACCCGCTGCTGCGGATCAACCAGTCGATCCCGGTGGAGGTGCACTTCCGGAAGACGGACTTCCCGCCGACGGGCCTCGGCGAGCCCGCGCTCCCACCGGCCATCCCGGCGGTGACCAACGCGATCTTCGCCGCGACCGGCAAGAGGGTGCGCTCACTTCCGCTCTCCAAGCACGACCTCTCCTGGAGCTGACGGGGCGAGCATCCCGCCCTCGCGCGCGCTCCCGCTGGAGAGAGCAGCCCGGTCTACGACGCGCGCCCGCGTCGCTTCTGGCGCTTCACCTTGTTCGCCTGCTTCCCGAGCGCCGTCCGGGTGCTCGCGGGGAGGTGCTTCAGGGTCTGCTTCCGCTTCGCGGCGGCCACGGCCTTCTTGATGTTGCGGCTCGCTGCCGCCCTCTGGCGTGCCGACGCCATCGTGTGCCCCGTCAGCGGCGCTTCGACGCCCGGCCGCCCTTGCGCTGGGCCTTCTTCCCGGCGTTGGTGATCCTCGCCGCGCGCGCCTTCGACATCCCCTTCCGCTTCAGAGCGCGGTACTGCCTGGGATTCTTCGTGGCCTTTCCGCCGCTGCGAGCGCTCTTCTTCTTCCGACCCGGCATGTGGACGCCTCCTCGGGAGAAATGTGGTCCGGGCTCGCCATTCCGCCAACCCCGCGGAACGCTTCTCGGCGCACCGCGCGGTCATATGCGGGCGCCCGTCGAGCAACCAAGCCTCCGGGCACGACGTTCACCGCCCGGGAGGTTCCCCATGTGGAGAGGTCTCTTCGTCACCCTCGGGGTGTGCGTCGGCTGCGGCGCCGGACCGGTGTCGTCCGACTCGTTCCTGACCGCGCTACCCTCGCGCCAGACGCTCGAGGTCACCGCACCCACCGCGCGCGCCCCGGCGGCGCTCTCGGCGAGCGCGGCGTCGGCGCTCGGTGAGACGGCCAGCCTCTACGTCCTCACCCGGCAGATGACCGCGCAGGTGAACGGCATCGTCGGCGGCCCGCTCGACACCCTGGGCGACATCTCCCGCACACCTCCCGCAGCGGTCGGTCCCGACTCGGCAGTGTGGGGACCGTTCAGCGAGCCGCTCTCGCCCGTGGCCGCGCGACTCCTCGTCACCCGAGTGGCCCCGGGCTCTCATCGCTTCGTCCTCGAGCTGAGACCCCGGTCCGGGCAGGACTCGGACTTCGAGCCCTTCCTCCAGGGCGCCTCGACCGGGGCCGGCCCCGGAGGCCCTAGCCAGGGAACGTTCGCCCTGGATCTGGATCTCGCGCATCGCCTCGACCCGGTCGCCGCGCGCGCCGAGGGACGGGTCGTCGCGGGCTGGGGAGTGGCTCCGGGCGGACGCCAGGTCCGGGTCGCTCTCGGAGAGGTCCACGTCGGCTCGGAGCCCGGCACGACCGCGGAGATCGTCTCGACGATGATGGCCGATGGCTCGGGCTCCCTGGTCTTCGACGCCGAGGCAAACCTCGCCGGAGGCCCCGAGACGATCGAGGCAGGCAAGGTGGGCTCGCGGTGGACCCCGGCCGGAGCGGGGCGCGCGGACGTGGAGCTGAGCGGCGGCGAGGCCGGAGACGGCGCGCGGCTCACGGAGTGCTGGGACGCGAGCTTCGCCCGGGTGTACGCCCAGGGGGCGTCGGCGGACGGCGGCGTCGCGTCCGAGGGTGAGCCGGCCGCGTGCGCGTTCAGCGAACCCCTGCGCTAGCGTGCGCCATGGGCCCGACGCGTGGCATCGGCCGAACTCGAGCAGCAGATCGCTGCGCTCCATCCGGCGAGCTTCGCCTGGGCCCTGGCCTGCACGCGGTGGAACTCCGCCGACGCCGAGGAGGTTCTTCAGTCCGTGTACCTCTCCATCCTGGAAGGTCGCGCCCGCTTCGACGGACGGTCGACCTTCAAGACCTGGCTCTTCGCGGTGGTGCGGAACATGGCCGCTCGCACGCGCCGGCGACGCTGGCTGGAGGCACGCGCCCCCTGGAAGCTCCTGCCCGGAACCGCGGTCGAGCCGGTGGACCCGGTGACCGCGGAGGAGCGGGGAGCGCGGGTCCGGCGGGCGCTCGGAACGCTGCCAGCGCGCCAGCGCGAGGTGCTCGACCTGGTGTTCTTCCATGAGATGACGGTGGAGCAGGCCGCGGAGGTGATGGACGTATCGACGGGAACGGCCCGGACCCACTACCACCGTGGCAAGCTCCGGCTGCTCGAGCTGCTCGGATCGGAGGACCTGCCGTGAGCTCCGGAGACGACGAGGCCCGCGTTCGCGCCGCGATCGCCGAGGCGCACCGCGGAGACGCCGAGCGCACGCCGCCGCTCCAGGCGATGTGGGGCGCGCGGCGATCCCGCCCAGGCAGGTCGAGGTGGCGATGGGTTCCGCTCACCGCGGGGCTGGCCGTGGCAGCCGCCGGCATCTGGCTCGTGGCGCGACCGAAGCCTCCGTCCGCCTGGCCCGCCATCGGTACGCGGTGGGTAGGCCCGACCGACTTCCTCCTCGAGACTCCCGACCTGATCACCCTCCGGTCGTTGCCCCCGCTGGATCCCGCCGCGGATCCGTGGACGGCGCGACCGGCATCCAGAGGTACTCCATGACCCGCCGCGCTCTCCGGAACCTCCTCCTGATGCTCGCGCTCGGCGTCGGTCCACCCGCCACGGCCGAGGGGCCCGCGACACCCCCGGCCCAGTCCCCGGATCCGATCGGGAGCAAGCTCTTCCCTCCCGAGCTGATCATGGCGAACCAGGCGGAGCTCGGCCTGGAGGACAGACAGCGGGAAGCGATCCTCAAGGAGCTGGAGAAGGCCCAGGCGCAGTTCCCCCGGCTCCAGTGGCAGCTCCAGGCAGCGAGCCAGCAGCTCTCCCGGCTGCTCGATGCGCCGCAGGTGGACGAGGCGAAGGCGCTGGCTCAGGCGGCCGAGGTCATGAAGCTGGAGACGGAGATCAAGCGGACGCACCTGGGGCTGCTGATCCGGATCCGGAACACCCTCTCCGACATGCAGCGGAGCAAGCTCCAGGCGCTGCGCCGGGCAGCTCCGTAGCGGCGCACGCAACGGGAACGAGGGAGAGCAGTCGCCGGCGCCGCACGTGGGCGGGTGTCGCAGCCCCGGGATTCCGCGCGGTCGGCGGAGGCATCGGCGGTGCACTGCGCTGGCTCCGGCATCTTTCCCGAGGAGCGCGCGATGGAGACCGAGACCGCCGGGTGGAAGTGGGTTCTGCAGAGCATCGTGGAGAGCGTGGTCCTGCTGCTCGCGCTGAGCGTGCTGGGCCCCCTCACCCTCAGGCTGATCGGCTGAACCAATGGAGACCGAGACCGACAGGTGGAGCTGGGTCGTGCGGGGCGTCCTGGAGATCGCGTTCCTGGTGCTCGCGGTGGGCGTCCCTTATCTCACCCTGCTGCTAGGCTGAACACCGCCATCTGCGTCGGCGGGCCGGCGGTCTCGTCCACCGGGTCCACCGGCGTGATGCGGACCGAGTAGCCCGCCCGCCCGGCGACCCCTCGGGCCGATGACTCGAGTTCGGCGCGAGTCCACTCGAACCACTTCACCCGCGCCTTTCATCACCTCTCGGGGATGACTCCCACGCGCTGGCGCGAGCAGGCCGCGCACGCCGAGCACTGAAGTCCCTCCGCACATGACATCCGGGGTCGCCGGAACTCCCGGTTCCGCGGGGCGGGAACCTCTCCTTCAATCACAGGGCTGGCCGAAGCCGGCGACGTGACGAGGACCTTCCTGCACCTGTGCGGCGACCTGCGACACCCAGGCGCTCGACGCACTGGGGCAGCAGATGCCCTCCCGGCGGAGCCACAGCACCCGGACGTCACCCGCCTTCCCGGGAAGGACGGCCACCGGGATCGGCAGTCGTGACCCCTCTCCGCGCGGCTGCGCATGCCACGGGCCCGGGACGGTCCTGCCGTCGTGTCGCTCGAGCACACGAAAGCGAACGAGGACGTACCGGGCGAGCCCGTTCTCCTGGAGCTGGCCCCGTCCCTGGACCTGAACGCCGCGATCTCCGCCGGGCTCGAGGTAGCCCAGACAGGTGACCAGCTGTCCGGCTCCGGGCACGCCCGTCGAAGCAGGCGGAGGTTCACCACAGGGAGGAGGCGGTACCGCGGGAGGCCGGAGCCCGGGACGTAGCCCGTCGGGATCGGTTCCCTCGATGCTCGCCAGCTTCAGCGGACGGACCGCAGCGCGAGCAATCCGCGCTCCGGCGATCACGAGCCCGTACCACTCGGACCCGGTCACCGACAGCGGCACCGCGAACTGTCCTCGCCCACACTCGCCGAGCATGCACTCCGGTGGCTCGAAGGCGACCTCATCCAGACGACCATCACCGACGAACAGTGCGCTCTCCCCGAGGTCCCTCCTGATCCGGGACTGCATCTCCGGGGGTGCCCGGGTCTCCTTGCGCTGGCACTTCTGCGGCCAGATCACCCGGCTCCGCTCGACGACGAACAGCGGAAGGTCTCCCTTATTCGCATCCTCCGCCGCCCCGGAAAGCACGAGCCCGAGAGTGGAGAGCAGCACCGAGAGCACGACGCCAGTCTACGTGCGGCCCGCGGCCCTGCTCGCGCTCGTTCCGGGAGCCGTGCAGCGGGGGACACACCGTGTGCCCAGCCGGGCGGTCCTACCCGGGAACTGCGGCCGGCGCGAAAATGCGGCCCGGACCGTACCGGTGCTTCGGCAAGGGTCGGGCCTCTCGATGGCTGGTTCAGCATCCAGACGTTTTTGTCTGATTTAGCCATATACCATACGAATTTGTCAGCTCCGCGGATCTGCCCAGGCGGAAGGGCGCTGGCCCGCCTCGCGCTCCAGGTTCGCGATGCGATCCAGAGTAGGGAGACCCCTTCGAACCGGTTCTTACAAATTCGTCACTTCTCATTCACTTCACGACAATTTTGTACGTCGTCCAATCCTGTGCCGCGACGGCTCTCAGAGGGGAATGCGCCGCGTCACGGATGGCACCGGGCTTGCTGGTGTGCGTTGGCCCATGACGAAGAAGAACCTCGTCGTGGTCGGGAACGGAATGGTCGGGCATCGCTTCCTCGAGCTCCTGCTCGAGAGTGGCGAGAGCGAGCGGTGGAACGTGGTCACGTTCTGCGAGGAGCCGCGGCTGGCCTACGACCGCGTGAACCTCACCAGCTTCCTGGGCGGAAAGTCGCCGGCCGAGCTCTCCCTCGTGGCCCCGCGGCGCTACGAGGACGCCGGGGTCACGGTGCATCTCGGCGACCGGGCCGCGGTCATCGATCGTCAGCGCAAGCGCGTATTCTCCGCCGAAGGTCGACGGATCCCGTACGACGTGCTGGTCCTGGCGACCGGCTCCGGTCCCTTCGTCCCAGCGATCCCTGGGCGGGAGGCGTGGGGCTGCTTCGTCTACCGGACCATCGATGACCTGCAGCGGATCCGCCTCTGGGCCGCGCAGATCCAGACCGGGGTGGTCATCGGCGGAGGGCTGCTCGGCCTCGAGGCGGCCCACGCGCTCACCCGGATGGGGCTCGAAACCCACGTGGTCGAGTTCGCGCCTCGCCTCATGGCGATGCAGATCGACGACGGCGGCGCCCAGATCCTCCGCTCCAAGATCGAGGCGCTGGGGGTCTCGGTCCACACCGGCAAGAACACCACCCGGATCGTCTCCCGCGGCGGCCGGGTCACCGAGATCCGCTTCGCCGATGGCGGCGTCCTCTCGACCGAGATGGTCGTCTTCTCCGCCGGGATCAGCGCCCGTGACGAGCTGGCCCGGAACGCCGGCCTCGAGGTCGGAGAGCGCGGGGGCATCGTCGTCGACGAGCGGTGCCGCACCTCCGACCCCGACATCCTCGCCATCGGGGAGTGTGCCAGCTACCGCGGCCGCACCTACGGCCTCGTCGGGCCAGGGTACCAGATGGCCCGGACCGCGGTCTCGACCCTGAGCGGCGGTGACGACCGGCTGGGCGTGTTCGACATGAGCACCAAGCTGAAGCTCATGGGTGTGGAGGTGGCGAGCTTCGGCGACGCCCACGGCACCCAGCCCGGGGCCCGCGTCGTCGCCTTCACCGACGCGGTCTCCGGCGTCTACAAGAAGCTGGTCCTGAGCTCGGACCGTCAGCGGCTCCTCGGCGGGGTCCTGGTCGGCGAGGCCTCCAGCTACGGCCAGCTCCTGTCGCTGACCCAGAGCAAGGCCGCTCTTCCTCCGCAGCCCGAGCAGCTGATCCTCCCCCGCATCGAGGGCGGAGCGGCGCCGCCCGGGGTGGACGCGCTCCCCGACGCGGCGACCATCTGCACCTGCCAGAACGTCGGCAAGGGCGTCATCTGCAAGGCCATCCGGAGCCAGGAGCTGACCTCGGTCGGAGCGGTCAAGGCGGCGACGACCGCCGGAACCGGCTGCGGCTCCTGCGTCCCGTTGCTCGGCGAACTCCTCGCCCGCGAGATGAAGCGAGCGGGCAAGAAGGTCTCCAGGGACCTCTGCGAGCACTTCCCCCACTCGCGACAGGAGCTGTTCCACCTCGTCCGGGTGCAGGGGGTCCGCACCTTCGACGAGCTCATCGGCAAGCACGGCCGGGGCACCGGCTGCGAGATCTGCAAGCCCGCCGTGGCTTCCATGCTCTCCTCGACCTGGAACGAGCACGTCCTCGAGGATCGCCACCTCGGGCTCCAGGACACCAACGATCGCTTCCTGGCCAACATCCAGCGTGACGGGAGCTACTCGGTGGTCCCGCGTGTCCCGGGTGGAGAGATCACCCCCGACCAGCTGATCGCCCTCGGGTGGGTCGCCCGGAAGTTCGGCCTCTACTCGAAGATCACCGGCGCGCAGCGGGTGGACCTCTTCGGCGCGCGGCTGGAGCAGCTGCCGCACATCTGGCGAGACCTCGTCGCCGCCGGCTTCGAGTCCGGCCACGCCTACGGCAAGGCGCTGCGCACCGTGAAGTCGTGCGTGGGGAGCACCTGGTGCCGCTTCGGCGTGCAGGACTCGGTCAGCTTCGCCATCCGCCTGGAGAACCGGTACAAGGGCCTCCGCGCGCCCCACAAGCTGAAGTCCGCCGTCTCCGGCTGCGCCCGCGAGTGCGCCGAGGCGCAG
>DASROG010000218.1:0-18208 GCA_035646995.1 Myxococcaceae bacterium | reverse complement strand
GTCTCCATGATGGCCCGGCGGCCCCCGAACGCACCCACGGGCAGGCCCCCCCCGATGACCTTCCCCATGGTCGTCAGGTCCGGCGCGAGCCCGAACAGCTCCTGCGCCCCGCCGCTCGCCAGGCGGAACCCGGTCATCACCTCGTCAAAGATCAGCAGCGCGCCGTTCTCGCGGCAAAGGGTCGCCAGGCCCTCGAGGAACCCTGCGCGCGGGACCAGCACGCCCATGTTCCCGACCACCGGCTCGACGATGACCGCGGCGACCTGCTTGCCCTTCTGCGCGAACAGCGCACGCGCGGCGGCGAGGTCGTTGAACGGCAGGGTCAGGGTGAGCGCGGCCAGCGACTTCGGAACGCCGGGCGAGTCGGGCAGCCCGAGCGTCTCCACCCCGCTCCCTGCCTTGACCAGGAACGGGTCGCCGGCGCCGTGGTAGCAGCCCTCGAACTTCACCAGCACCTCGCGCCCGGTGTACGCCCGGGCGACCCGGAGCGCGGCGAGCGTCGCCTCGGTCCCGGAGGAGGTGAGGCGCACCTCTTCCACCGCCGGCATCCGCTGGCAGATCAGCTCGGCCAGCTCCACCTCACCCGGGTGCGGCGCGCCGAAGCTGGTGCCGGCGTGGGTGGCCGCGGTCACGGCCTCGACGATGGGCGGATGGGCGTGGCCGAGGATCAGCGGCCCCCAGCTGCTCACGTGGTCCACGTAGCGGTGGCCGTCCACGTCGGTGAGCCAGGCGCCGCGCCCCTCCTTGAAGAACACCGGCGTGCCTCCCACGCCCCGGAAGGCACGGACCGGCGAGTTCACGCCTCCAGGAATGACCCGGCGTGCGCGGTCGAAGAGGCGCTGGCTCCCGGCTCGCTCGATGCTCATCAGAGATCCAGCGTCTCGCGAAGCTGCAGCGGCTGATACCGGCCCAGCAGATCCCTGGCCTTCAGGGCCGCGGCGAACTGCGCCGGCGTTCCGCTGAGCACCGGGAAGGTCCCGTAGTGCATCGGAGCAACCTTCGCCGGCTGGGCCAGCGCCACGGCCTCCGCCGCCCGGTCCGGGCCCATGGTGAAGTGATCGCCGATGCACGCCAGCATCAGCGTGATCTTCATCGACCGCAGCAGCTGCATGTCGGTGAACGCGTCGGTATCACCGGTGTGGTAGATGGTCGGCCCGTTCCGGATGGCGATGACGAACCCGATCGGGTTGCCGGCCGCGTGGGGCACGTCCCCGGCCTTCTCCTTGGCGGTCAGCATCGAGCCGTGGATCGCGTTGACGAACGTGATCCTCACCTCCCCGTTGAAGAAGCTCAGGGTCCCGCCCACGTTGCCGACCCCGTCGAGGCCCACCTGGTCCTCCGGGAACCCGAGGTGACGTACGTAAGCCTTGGCCTGATCGAAGCTGGTCACCAGCCGGGCCTTGGTCTTCTTGGCGAGCTCCACCGCGTCGCCCACGTGATCCGAGTGTCCGTGGGACACGAGGATGAGATCGACCTTCTTCAGATCTGCGAGGTCCTGCTTCCCGTTGGGGTTCAGGGGATTCGTGATCCAGGGGTCGATGAGGAGCACCTTCCCCGAGGGGGTCACGAGCTTGAACGCGGCGTGGCCGTACCAGGTGAGCTGACTCTTGCCTGCGGTCTCACCGGCCACCTGAGGTGGCACCGAGGAGGAGGCGGTCTGGGCAGCCGCGACGAACGAGATGGAGCAGAGCAGGACGGCAAAGACGTGAGCCAGGTGTCGCTTCAAGGTGCGATTCCTCCCTTGTCGAGGACGTTTCGCGCCCGGCATAGCAGACCGGAGCCAGCGGGCGCTCGTACCACGTGGCATCGGCGCGCGCCGCCGGGAGCGGCTCGTCCCGTCGGGCGCGACCGGTCGAGCAGCGCTGGCCGGAACGCGCGGAATTCCTAGTCGCCGTGCTCCCGCGCGGCTTGCTCCGCCGTGCCTCCCGCGGCCTCGAGCGAGGTCCGGGCCTGCACCACGCGGCGGGACTCGGGGCGTTGGAACGCTTCTCGAGCACCCACGCCGCGCGGGGTGGTCGCGCCAATGCGCTTGCGTGTGCGGGCGATCGCGCTCTGCACCACCTGGGGATCCGGGTGCCGCTCGAGCGCCTGGACCCACGCCTGGATGGCCCCCGCATCGTCGCCCGCCTCGCCTCGCAGCTTCCCCAGCTCGAACAGCGCGTGCGGCACCAGCTCCGACCCGGGGAACTTCTCCACCAGGGTGGTGAAGGCCTTCATTGCCTCGGCGCGCATCCCCTCCCGCATCGAGAGCGACTGGCCCACCAGCATCCACGCGTCGTCCAGCAGCGGGCTGGACCCGGACTTCTGGATCAGCGTCCGTGCCTCGAGCTCGGACTGCTGATAGTCCCCGAGCTCGAAGTAGAGCTTCGCCACGTGGTAGCGCAGATCCGGGGTAGTGGCCGGGTCGCGCGCTAGGGCAGCGGTCAGCTCCGAGATGGCGCCTCGCAGATCTCGGTAGTGCGACTCGAGGATCCCGGCGAGCACTACGTGCGCCTCCGCCGTCTCCGGAGCGTCGGGCACCTGAGCCACCAGCTCGCGGTACACGCTCACCGCCTTGGGCACGTCGTGCAGCTCGAGCCAGTACACGTCCGCTGCCCCCCGCAGCGCCGCGGCGCGGACGTGGACGGCCTCGGGCCTGTCGGACTTCTCCACCGCGTCCAGCGCCGAGCGGTACTCGCGGAGCGCCGCCTGCGGCTTCCGGGCGTAGACCAGCTCGCGAGCGCGGGCGAGATGCTCCGGGCCGGAGCGGAAGCAGCCGGTGGTGAGCACCAGCAAGGCCGCTACTGCGAGCAGGCGTACTTCACGCAGAGGATCTGCTCGCAGCGCACGCACGATTGGGTGGGCAGGTTCGGCTCGCTCGTGTCGGCGCAGATAGCGAGATTCCCCGTGAGCGGGCAGTCCTCGGCCCGCACGCAGCGGACCTGCCCTGCATCCAGGCCGGTGACGGCCGACACGGTCGCCTTGCACGGGCCACCATCACAGCCCAGGAGGAGGACAGCGGCAAGGATTGCGGCCGGGACCGCTCGGCGAGGTCGCACCGCCCGCCACTTGAGCACGAAGCGTGCGCCCTTCACCACATCAGCGCGGGTCGACGAGCGGCACGCGCGGCCCACCGGTTCCGCCGGGCGAATCGCCGATGTTCGCCCAGCCGCGGACCCGCCGCAGGCCTCGACCCCTCTCGACCTGCTCCTCGAAGAGGCGTGCCATGTCCTGGAAGTGGGCGTCGCCGACACGGCAGGCGACCTCGGAGATCTGCTGGTGCCGCGCGGCGAGCTCGTGCCAGACCGCGAGCCGCGCCTCGCCCGCGAGCAGTCTCTCCTCCACCGCGTCCGCGGCGAGCTCGAGCGCACGACCCTCGGCGGCCAGGGCCTCGCGGCGCGCACGCTCCTCCGCGGGGGAGATCCCGCAGGCGGCGCACAGGGTGAGGACGACGAGGAGGAGGGCTCGCATGGCTTGCCAGGAAAGCTAGAGAGCACCCTGGCCCTTCGCACCCCACCTCGTATCCCAAGGTGGCAGGCATGTGACTCAGCGGGGTTCCAACGTTGCACAGTCGACGGGCCCCGCCGTTTCTCCGCGCAGTGCCAGACATCTCGAGCCGGGCGGCGCCGGCGAGCAGCGCGATCAGCTGGCGTGATGGGTGACCCGAGCAGCGCCCGAAGGTCGCCGCGGGCGCCGAGGCCGGTGCCTTCGCCGGACGGACCGACCGTTCGGTTACCTGAGTTCGGGTTCAGTCGTCGAGTCGCCGGCTCTCGATTCGGAAACTTCCGTCCGAGGTGTCGGGAGAGGCGCACGCAGTTGCACCTCCCACGGCGGATCCGAACTCGTGGCGTGCCCGCGAGGTGCTAAGCCTCTCGCCGCGCTGGTGGTCGGTCCCCCCAGCAGGCCGCTTGGGCCGGCAATGGGAAAGCGCGGCGTGATGGCGGGGACCGACCCCACGCGAGGTTCAGACCTTCGGCACCGCGCGGAGGATGGCCTTCCCGTCCTTCACGAAGACGCGGTACTCCACGTCGCGCACGTTGTGGCGCTCGAGCAGCTCCGGCACCTGGCGCTTGAGGCTCGCGACCACCGCGTCGAACGAGAGCCGGGTGGTGTCCTCGTTGCAGCGGCGCTTGGCCTCCACGTAGGCGCGGTACACGCTCCGCAACCGGTTCTCGGCCAGCGGATCCGGCGGAGGCGTCCCGGCGATGTGGATCGGCGGCTCGGCCGCCGGCGTCGCAGGCGCTTCGGCCTCGGCCCCCTTCCCGGCCGGGCCCTTCTTCGCCCCGGGTGGAGGCGCAGGCGCGGCCGGCGTCTCGGGCGAGTTCTTCCGGCGCAGGCGGGCCTTGAACACGTCTCGCCGGTAAGTCCCGTCCTCCATCTCCTGGAGGGTGCGCGACCAGAGCCGCTCGTACGTGGCGGCGCTCGCCTGGAGCGACTGGATCCGGAACGAGAGGGCCGAGTTCCGGGACGGCACCGTCTTCAGCGTCGCCAGGCGCTTCTTGAACTGCTCGTGGGCCTTGACCGGGGGGCGCTTCTCCATCCCCAGGAAGAACTGGTCGTACTGACCGCGCAGCGCGTGGAGGAGCACCTCCACGGCGTCGACCTCCTGCGCGACCTGCGCCCAGCTCGCCTCAGCCGCGGCGGCGCTGGCCTTCGCTCGGTCCTCGGGGCGCGTCGGGGGAGGCATGGAGACGCCTCAGGATTCCAAGTCCGCCGCGCGCGGCGCAAGTCACACAGGTGGGCATGCCGCACCGGTGCCTGGGGCCCGGGTGCCTCAGCACGGAGGCCCGCCGTCAGGCCGGCTGCGCTCCGGAGGCCGACGCCAGCCCGCGGCGCGCCGATGAACGGCGGACCAGGAGCGTCACCCCCAGGGCGAACATCACCAGCGAGATGAACTGGCTGGTGGAGATGTTCCACCAGGCGTCCAGCGGCACTGCGTCGATGAGCTTGTGGAGGGTGCCCCGCTCGAAGTCTCCCCGGAACAGCTCGACCGTGGTGCGGATGATGGAGTAGCCGATGAGGTAGAGCGCGAGGATCTGCCCGTGGAAGCGGCGATACCGCCGGGCGATCATCAGCCCCACGAACAGCAGCAGCTGCGCCAGGGACTCGTAGAGCTGCGTGGGGTGGATGGGCAGCGTGGTTCCGTGGCGGGCGACCCAGTCCGAGATGCGGATCCCCCCCGGCACCGGGTGATCGAACACCTGGCCGGTGGACTCGATGACCCAGCGACGCAGCTCCTGCGACTGGCTGTCCCAGGCGATGGCTCCGGAGGTGGAGTGCCCGAAGAGGTCCAGCGATCGCGAAGCACCGGGGAAGCGCACAGCCCAGGGCAAGTGCAGCGAGGCCGGCTTCCCCCAGCAGCAGCCCGCGGCGAAGCACCCCAGCCTCCCGAAGGCCTGGCCCAGCGCCACCGTGGGCGCGATGACGTCGGCGAGCCGGAGGAAGGGGATCTTCCGATCGCGACAGAACCACCACACCGCGAAGGTGGCGCCGATCAGCCCTCCGTAGAACACGAAGCCGCCGCCCAGCGCGCCGAGGATCTTCCACAGGCTGCCGCTCCCCAGCGCGTCCAGAAAGTCCTTCGGGGTCACGACGATGAAGAGGATCTTCGACCCCACGATTCCGCCGATCACCACCCACACCGCCAGGTCCATCACGTCGTTGCGTCGGCGGGCGCCCTCCTCGCCGCCCCACTCGCGCTCGGCAAGCCGGGCCGAGACCATGATCGCCGCGGCGAACCCGGCCATCAGCATCAGGCCGTAGGTATGGAGCGGGAAGCCCTCGCCCTTTCCCCCGAGGAACACCGTCGGCGGCAGTGCGTAGTGGAGCCCGAGCCAGATCAGACCCGCGAAGAGGACGCCATAGAGGACCGCCCGCTGCGTTCGCTGCTCCCTTGTGGGTGGGCGCTCCTTGCCGGTCTTCGGATCCACCGAGCCGGGTGCGTTCCGCCAGCCGGCCCAGATGCCGTACCCGAGCACCAGGACGGCAACCGCGTAGAGGACGGCCTGGGAGAAGGCGGTGTCGAAGCGAATGTCGATCAGCGTCGGCAGCACTGCGGAGCTCCTCTCACGACGGCGCGGACGCCGACTTCCTCTCCCGGCGAACCATTCCGTCGACGAGGAGGAGGAGGACGCCCACCACGATGGCGCTGTCGGCGACGTTGAAGGACGGCCAGGTGTAGACGTCCTTCCAGTGCGCCTCGATGAAGTCGATGACGAACCCGCGCGCCAGCCGGTCGATCCAGTTTCCGATGGCCCCCCCGAGCACCAGCGGCAGGCCGATCATCGCCCACCGCTCCTCCTTCACCCCCCGGAGCCGCAGGTAATAGACGGTGATGAGCACCACCGCGCCGATCGACACGAGGTGGAACAGCGGCCCCCGGGCGCTGGCTGGAAGACGCCGGAAGAGCCCGAACGCCGCGCCGGGGTTCTCCGCGTAGCGGAACATCAGGAAGTCGTCGCTGAAGACGATGGGCCGCTTCGGGCGGAAGTGGAGGCCGTCAAACCCCGGCGCCGGCGCGGGTCCGTAGAGCGCCTCCAGGCGCGCGCTCACCGAGGGCAGCCCGTCGAACCGGGTGGTGAGGCGCTCGACCATCTCGTACTTCACCCACTGGTCGACCAGCACCAGGGCCAGCGCGCTGACGGAGAGGACGATCAGCTTCCGGACCAGAGCCGGATCCCGTGCCAGCGCTCCCGGCGCTCGCGGAGCGGCGACCTGCTCGACGCCCGGACCGGTCACGAGAGGGCCTCCTGGCATTTCGGACACACCTCGGCGCCGGCGGCAACCTCCGGCGCATACGTCCAGCAACGCGGGCACTTCGCCCCGTCCGCCTTGCGAACCTCGATGCCCAGGTGCCCCGCTCCGGGCAGCGAGGCGGTGGTGCGCACCATCCGCGCGGTGGGCTCCTTCTCCAGCGCGACCTGGCTCACGATGAGCAGCGTGGGGAGCTCGTGCAGATGCCGGACCAGGAGCTCTCGCCCCTCCGCGTCGGCGTGGAGCACGACCTTTGCCTCGAGCGAGCTCCCGATGAGCTTGTCGCGCCGCGCAGCCTCGAGCTGCTGCTGCACCGCCGAGCGAACCGAGAAAAGCCGGTCGAAGGTCTCCATCAGCGCGGGGTCCCGCCGGCCCGTGGCCTGCGGCAGGCCGGCAAGGAAGACCGAGGGCGCAGGCCGGCCGGGAATGTGCTCCCAGACCTCCTCCGCGGTGAACGAGGTCACGGGGGCGAGGAGCCGCGTGAGGTCGAGCAGGATGCGGTGGAGCACCGTCTGTCCGCTGCGCCGGGCGTGACCGGCGGCCTTCCAGGTGTAGAGGCGGTCCTTGGAGATGTCGAAGTGCACCGCGCTCAGGTCGCTCCCGCAGAAGTCGACCAGCGCGTGGTACACGAGGTGGAACTCGTACTCGTCGTAGGCCCGGCGGACCCGCCCGACCACCTCGTCCAGCCGCGCCAGCACCCACCGGTCGAGCGGGAGCAGCTCGGCCTCGGGCACTGCGGCCCTGGCCGGGTCGAAGTCGTAGAGGTTGCTCAGCGCGTAGCGGAGCGTGTTCCGGATCTTCCGGTACCCCTCGGAGAGGTTCCGGAGAATGGACTCGGAGAGCCGCACGTCGTCGCGGTAGTCGGCGGCAGCCACCCAGAGCCGGATGATCTCCGCGCCCGACTGCTGGATGAGCTTCTCCGGCTTCACCGTGTTGCCGACGGACTTGGACATCTTCCGACCCTCGCCATCCACGACGAAGCCGGCGGTGAGCACCTCGCGGTAGGGAGCGTGCCCGCGGCTGGCCACTCCCACCAGCAGGCTCGACTGGAACCAGCCGCGATGCTGGTCCGAGCCCTCGAGGTAGAGGTCGCCGGGAAGCCCCATGTCCGGCCAGCGCTCGCTCACCGCCGCGAAGGCGCAGGCCGAGTCGAACCACACGTCGAGGATGTCCGTCTCCTTGCGGAGCGAGGTTCCGCCGCATGCGTCGCAGGTCAGGCCGGGCGGGGCGAAGCGCGCGAGCGGCGCCGAGTACCACACCCCGGTGCCCTCCTGCTCCACCGCGTCGGCCACCCGCTCCATCAGCTCGGGGCTGACCACCGACTCACCGCACCCCTCGCAGAGGAGCACCGGGATGGGCACGCCCCAGGTGCGCTGGCGGCTGATGCACCAGTCCGGACGGTTCTCCACCATCCCGCGGATGCGGGAACGGCCCCAGTCCGGGACCCAGGTCACGGTGTGATCGATCTCGCTCAGCGCCTTGCCGCGGAGCGTGGCGTCCAGGCCGGCGGTCGTGTCGAGCGGGCGGTCCATGGCGATGAACCACTGGGGCGTGGCGCGGAAGATGATCGGGTTGTGGCAGCGCCAGCAGTGCGGGTAGCTGTGCTCGACCGTGTCGGTGGGCTTGTTGAGCAGCACGCCTCGCTCGACCAGGAGCTGCACGATCTTCGGGTTGGCGTCGAAGACCTTCACCCCGCGCAGCTCGGGAGGCTGCACGGTGTCGTCGAAGCGTCCGTCGGCGCGCACCGGGTTGTAGATGTCGAGCCCGTACTGGATCCCGACGTCGTAGTCCTCCTGCCCGTGCCCGGGCGCAGTGTGCACGAGGCCAGTCCCCTGCTCGAGCGTCACGTGCTCACCGAGCACCACCACTCCCTGGCGGTCGACGAAGGGATGACGGTAGGCGAAGCCCTCCAGGTCCTTCCCCCCGGCGTACCCGAGAATACGTCGCGGCTCGACCAGCGCCGCCGTGGAGACCTCGCCGCCCGCCGCGGCCACCGTCTTCACCGCGAGGTGGTCCGGGGCGATCTCGCCGAGAACGCGCGCCAGCAGATCCTTGGCCACCACGATGACCCGGGCGCCGAGGTCGTAGAACACGTACTCGAGCGTCGGATGCACCGCGACCGCCAGGTTGGCGGGAAGCGTCCAGGGTGTGGTGGTCCAGACCACCAGGTCGACCTCGCGGCCGCGGAGGGCGGGAAAGGCCTCGGCCAGGGGCTCGCGGCGCCGCTCGGGCAACAGACCCGGGGTTCCGGCCTCGGTGGGGAAGGCCACGTAGACCGAGGGGCTCCGGTGGTCCTCGTACTCGACCTCGGCCTCGGCGAGCGCCGTCTGGTCGGTGATGCACCAGTACACGGCCTTCTTGCGCCGGTAGATGAGACCGCGCCGGGCGATGCGGGCCAGCTCCCGGAGCTCCTGGGCCTCGTAGGGGAAGTCGAGGGTGCGGTACGCCTCGTCCCAGAGGGCGAAGTTGCCCATCCGCTTCCGCACCGTCTCCTGGATGCCGATGTACTCCAGGGCGTACTCCCGGCAGGCGGCGAGGAACTCGTCCCGGGAGAGCGAGCGCCGGTCCACCTTCCGCTCGCGCAGGCGCTTCTCGACCGTCTGCTCGATGGGGAGCCCGTGACAGTCCCACCCCGGCCGGAACGCGCACAGCAGCCCGGCCTGGTTCCGCGACTTCACCACGATGTCCTTCAGGACGTGGTTGAGCGCGTGGCCGGCGTGCAGCTCGCCATTGGCGTACGGGGGGCCGTCCAGGAACACGAAGCGGGGCGCGGTCGCGTTCTTCCGGAGCAGCGTCCGGTAAGTGTCCTCGGCTTCCCAGCGAGCGAGGATGCGGGGCTCGAGCTGGGTGAGGTTCCCCTTCATGGGGAAGTCGGTTCGCGGGAGGTTGAGGGTCTGCTTCCAGCGGCTGTCGCCCGAGGCGTCGGACATGGTGACGAGGGGAAAGTCCGTTCGGCTAGCACCCTCCGTCCCGGCGCGCAAACCGCCCGCTCCCCGCCGGTGCTAGCGTCCGCGGCCCGCCGTGCCGCCGCCCAGGAGACAGCGACCGAAGTCGCGGGACCGTCGCCCGCCCCGGAGCCCCACTCCGCCCCGGCGCCGGGTGGTGGCCATCCTCAGCCGCAAGCGCTCGCTCTACTCCACCCGGCGCCTCGTCGAGGCGATCCGCGCCAGAGGCCACCGACCGCTGGTCCTGGACACCCTGCGCTGCACACTGGTGCTCACCTCGGCCGGGCCCCGGATGGTCTTCCGCGGCGTCGACCTGCGCGGTCTCGACGTGGTCATCCCCCGCATCGGAGCCTCGATCACCGGCTACGGCCTGGCGGTGGTGGAGCAGCTGGAGATGATGGGCGTGCCGGCGCTCAACGGGGCCCAGGCCATCGCCCGGAGCCGGGACAAGCTGCGCTGCCTGCAGCTGCTCGCCCGTTCGGGACTGCGGATTCCCCGGACGGTGATGGCCCGCGACGCGAGCAACGTCCCCCGCCTGGTCGACGAGGTGGGTGGCCTTCCGGCCATCGTGAAGCTTCTCCGCGGGACCCAGGGTGTGGGAGTGATGCTGGCGTCGACGATTCCGGAGCTCCAGGGAATTCTGGACACCTTCCAGGGGCTCGGTCAGGAGATCGTCCTCCAGGAGCTGGTGACCGAATCACGGGGGCGGGACATCCGGGCGCTGGTGGTGGGTGGGCGCGTGGTGGGCGCGATGCGCCGGCGCGCCAAGCGAGGCGAGTTCCGGAGCAACCTCCACCGTGGTGGGCGAGGGCGGCCGATCGAGCTCGAGCCGGCCTACGTGGAGGCGGCGCTCCGGGCAACCTCGGTCGTCGGGCTGGAGGTGGCCGGCGTGGATCTGCTCGAGACGAGCGAGGGCCCGACGCTCCTGGAGGTGAACTCCAGCCCCGGCTTCGAGGGCCTGGAGCGGGCAACCGGGCTCGACGCAGCCGGCGCCATCATCGACCGTGCGCTGGCACTGTCCGGCCGCCGGGATGTTGCGACGCGGCGCGCGCTCTGAGCCGACCGGAGGGTCTGCCCGGACGGCGGCGGGAGCTCGACCCGAGCGCCGGCATCCAGCCAAGCGTGGGGAGGAGTCCAGGGTGTGTGTGCCCCACGACGACGTGAATGCGATTGCGGGCCAGCCTGGATGCTTTGCGGCGGGGCGTCAGCGACACCGTTGTGGACCCACGGCCGCGTTCTCTACAGTTGCGCCTCCTCCACACACGAATGAGCCGAACCCTCAAGCAGAGTCAGGTGCTGGTTTACCAGGACGTGCTCTGTCCCTGGTCCTGGCTCGCCGAGCTGCGACTCTCGCAGCTGCAGCGCGAGCTGGCCGAGGTCATGCGCTTCGTTCCTCGTCCGTATCCGCTCCGCCCGATGGAATCGCTTCCGAGCGAGGACGAGATCGCCCGCGCGGTGAAGGACCTCGAGGCAGCGGCGCGGGAGCGTGAGTCACTGCCCCTGCGATCCGAGCTCTGGACCTCGGGCGATCCGCCGCGGTCGAGCATGGAGCCTCTCGCCGCGCTGGAGGCGGCGCGGCTGCAGGGTGAGCCGGCCCGCCTGGAGCTCCAGACCCGCCTCCGCTACGCGGCGCTGGAGCAGGGCCTCAACGTGACCCGGCCGGACATCGTCCTCGAGCTCGCCGAGCGTGCCGGGCTCCAGATGAATCGCTTCACGGCGGCCTTCGGCTCCTCGCAGACCCGACGGTTGATCCGCGAGGAGTACCGGCTGGCGCGGGGCCGTGGCGTGCGGCGCGTCCCGACGCTGGTCATCGGCAACCGCTGGATGATCTCCGGGCTCCGGGAGACCGGCGAGTACCGCGAGCTCCTGCTGGCCTGCGTGGGAAAGCTCGAGCAGGCGCGGACGCCAGTGCTCGAGCGCCTCGTGCACTAGAAGCGCGCGAGGGAAGGACGGGCAGGTGGGCCCGGACCCAGGGGTATCGCCGAACGCTCGTGCGTCGCCGGTCGACTGGAGAACACGGCGCCCCAGATGATCCGCTGGATCCGAGTCTCCACAGGCGATCCTCCCCGGGAACGTGATGCCCGACCGGGGCGTCCCCGAGCAGGAGGCCCCTGACATGGCCGCCTACCTCTGCACCTCGCGGTGAGCGGCCTGGTCATCGCGCTCGCAGCCACGCTGCTCGCCGCCGGAGCCCAACCCGGCGACGCACGCGTGAGCGCGGTGGCGCAGGCAACGGCCCAGCCCGCTGCGCCGGAGGCGATAGCCGCCGGGCAGGACGCGGCGCCCGGGCAGGATGTCGCGGGGGATGCCTCGCCCGCGGAGGCCGAGCGCTCCACCCCGAGCGAGGCAACACCCTCGGTCGAGTCCGGGACCGGCACCGCCACGGCGGCGCTACCCGGCGCCGATGCACAGGGCGCCGAGCAGCCGCTGGTCGGCGAGACCGTCGTCACCGCCAGCCGCGCGCCGCGGCTCCGGAGCGAGGTCCCTGCCGACGTGACGGTCCTCGACCGCACCGACCTGGAGCAATCCGCGTCCCCGCTGCTCGACGACATTCTCCGGCGCGTGCCGGACGTGGGGACGTTCCGCCGCTCCTCGAGCCGCGTGGCCGACCCTTCCAGCCAGGGCCTGAACCTGCGCGGCGTGGGACCATCCGGCGTCTCGCGAGCGCTGGTGCTCGTCGATGGGCTTCCGCTCAATGACCCCTTCGGGGGCTGGGTGTACTGGCAGTCGGTCCCGGGGCTCTCCATCGGCTCGATCGAGATCGTCCCTGGCGGAACTTCCGCGCTCTACGGAACGGCGGCGCTGGGTGGGGTCATCAACGTTCGCTCGAGACCGCTCGATCCGGCGAGCGTCGAGGCCGACGTGTTCGGCGACACCCTGCCCTCGCTCGGCATCGGGCTCCGGGGCGTGCAGCGAGCCGGCCCGGTGGCGGTGGAGCTCACCTCGGAGTTCCTGGGAAGCAACGGGTACAACGTGGTCGCCCCCGAGCAGCGGGGACCCATCGACGTGCCGGCCGGAAGCACCCACATCACGCTCCAGAGCCGCGTCCAGGCGGAGCTCTCGCCGAGAACGAGGATGGGGGTGAAGCTCGGCTTCTTCGACGAGCACCAGAACGGCGGGACCCAGTACACCAACGCCGCGGCGCAGGTTCGCTCGCTCGCGGTGACCCTCGGCCTGGGCAACCCGGACGCACCCGAGGTCGAGCTCGCGGCCTGGTTCCGCAACGAGGTGTTCCGCCAGCAGCGAGCGAGGGTGGGCGACAACCGGGCAACGGAAGCCCTCGCCGGCGAGCAGCGGGTCCCTGCCGACGACGAGGGGTTCTCGGCCGTGTGGCATGCGCCGCGGTGGGGCGTGCAGACCTTCGATCTCGGTCTCGACCTCCACCGGATCTCCGGCACCTCCGCCGAGCGCCTGTTCCCGCCGGCGGTCTCGCCGACGAGCACGCTCGAGCGCGTCGGGAGCGGGCTCCAGCTCTCCGCCGGCGTCTTCGTCCAGGACACGCTGCACCTCGGCCCGGTGACCCTGGTCGGCGCGCTGCGCCTCGACCACTGGCACAACGAGCAGGGACAGCTCCGGATCACCACCCCCTCCGGGGAGAACGTCCAGGACTTCGAGTCCCGCCACGAGACGGAGCTCAGCCCGCGGCTGGGCGTGCTGTGGCGGGTGCTCGACACCCTGTCCCTCCGTGGTTCGGTGAACCGCGCCTTCCGCGCGCCGACCCTCAACGAGCTCTACCGCCCGTTCCAGGTCGGGACGGTGGTGACCCAGGCCAACCCGGGCCTCTCCGCGGAGACCCTGGTCGGTGCGGAGCTGGGCGTGGAGTGGTCACCGATCCCTGCCCTTCGCTCCAGGGCGACGGGCTTCTGGAACCGGCTGGAGAACCCCATCATCAACGTCACGCTCCCCCAGACGGTTCCGCCCTCTCCCGTCCAGCGCCAGCGACAGAACGTCGGCGTCGCCCGCGTCCAGGGCGTGGAGCTCGGCCTCGAGGTTCGCCCCGCGCGTGGCTGGGAGCTTCGCGCGGCGTACACCCTGGTCGACTCGCGCGTGCTCGAGGCGGACGAGGCCCCCCTGACGGTCGGGAAGCGGCTGCCACAGGATCCGGTGCACCGCGTCGGAGGGGCGCTCGAGGCGCGTCCTGCCCCCGGGTGGACGGCCCGCGTCGAGGGGATCGCCGCGTTCGTGCAGTACGAGGACGACCAGAACACGCTCCCGCTGGGGACGCAGTTCCGGCTGGATGCCTACGTGGCCCGGACGCTCGGGCGGGCAGTGGAGCTGTACGCGGCAGTGGAGAACGTCCTGGACCGGCGGGACCTGGTGGGCCGGGCGGGGGTGAACACCATCTCCGGCCCCTTCACTGTGAGGCTGGGAGTCCGGCTGCGCAGCTGGGAAGCAGCCGGCAGCGGACCCTGACGGCGGGAACGGTGCTGCTCCTCCGGGCCGCCGGTGCTATCAGTTGGGAACCCATGGAAATGTCGGACCCGATCACCGGAACCCTCCAGGCACTGAGACGCCTGGTGCGGGCCCTCCGGTTGGCCGACCGGGCCGCCGAGACGCGCGTCGGGCTCAGCGCGGCGCAGCTCTTCGTGCTCGAGCGGCTCGCCGAAGGCCCGGTCGGCTCGATGGCCGAGCTGGCCCGCCGGACCCTGACCGACGCGAGCTCGGTCTCGGTGGTCGTGCAGCGACTCGCCGAGCGCGGTCTGGTCGTCCGGGCAGCCTCGCAGGATGACGCCCGCCGGATGACACTGCGCCTGGCTGCCGCGGGCAAGCGGCTCCTGGGCTCGGCGCCGCGCTCAGCCCAGGCGGATCTCCTCGAGTCTCTGGGGCAGCTCAGCACGGGAGAGCGAAAGGAGCTGGAGCGCCTGCTGGAACGGGTGGTGCGGGGGATGGGCATCGACGAGAGCACCCCGCCGCCCATGCTCTTCGAGGGGGAGGGGCGCGTCGCCCACCGGCGGCCACGGGTGCGAGTGCCCGGAACACGAGCCCGCAGCCGTGGGTGACGGTCCGGCGAGAACCGGGTCCACCACCGAGGGACTTCCCGGCGCGCCGTCGCTGGGGCCGGGAGCCCAGGCGCACATCTCGCCCTGATGCTCACCAACCCGCGCTGCTGCCCACTCCCGTCGATTACACTCCTCGCCTTCCTGGAGAGGGATGCCCGCCGCTGGACTCCTGCTGCTTGCGCTCCTGTCTGCCGCGGAGACCGGACCGGAGAGCGTCTTCGATGAGGAGCGATTCGGCATCGAGCTTGGCGGCTACGCGGCCGTCACTCGCCCCGGATGGGTGTACGCCACCTCGGGCCCGGGCTTCGGAGTCACGGTGAGGTTCCGCTTCGGCGCCCGGCTCAGCGCCGGGCTCGCTCTGGAGGCGGTGTCCGCGAAGAGTCCCGAGATGGAACGGCCCTGGACGATGGAGCGAAAGCAGATCGCCTTCGACGTCCAGTGGCGCTTCGACACCGGACCGCACATCCGGCCCTGGGCCTCCCTGGGAATGGGCTTCGGCAAGGTCGACCTCGCGTACGACGACGGAGCGTTCATCGGCTCGGCGCATGCGGTGGATCTCGTCCGGCTGGGACTCGGGGTGGACTTCGTCATCGGACGCCACCTGATCCTTGGGCCGTTCGTCCGCGGCTCCCTCGGGCGGACCGGGCTCGCGAGCCCAGCGGATCTGGAGACCACGCCGCCTCCGGACACGCACCGGGGCCTGAACACCCTGGAGCTCGGAGCCCGAGCGCTGATCGGATTCTGAGCCGGGTTGACCGCGGAACGGCGTGGGGGTCGCCCGCACCAGGGGTCCGTACGACCGTCGAGCTCGCTCCAAACGATCGCGGTCGGGCTCCGGCTGACGCTCGCCATGCCCTGACCGCTTGGGCTGGAGGACGCCCCGTCCTAGGGTGCTGCGCCGGCCATGCGCCTCTTCGCCATCGGTGATACCCACCTTCCGTCCACCCGCGGGAAGACGATGGACCGCTTCGGCTGGACCGGGCATCCGGGTCCGCTGGCCGAGGCGTGGGACCGCACGGTGACTGCCGAGGACGCGATCATCGTCGCCGGCGACATCTCCTGGGCGACCAAGCCAGTGGAGGTGATCGACGATCTCGCCTGGCTCGACGCACGGCCGGGCAAGAAGGTCCTCCTGCGCGGGAACCACGACTTCTGGTGGGGGGACTCGGCAGCGAAGCTCCGCCGGCTGCTCGAGCCGTACCGGTCCATCGTCGGCTTCCTCCACAACAGCGCGGCGACGGTGGGCCCGTACCTCATCGCCGGGTCCCGGCTCTGGACCACCCAGGAGGCGCCTCCGATGCCCGGCGGGGAGATGGGGGACGAGCAGGTGAACGGCCAGCTCGTCGAGCGCGAGGCGCGGCGACTGGCCCTCTCCATCGAGGACGCCGGGAGGCGCCTTCAGGCCACGCCCGGGCTCACACGGGTGGTGGCGGTCCACTTTCCCCCGCTGTACGCGACCCGGAAGCCCACCGTGTTCTCCACCCTCATCGAGGCCTTCCAGCCGGCGGTCTGCGTCTACGGGCACCTGCACGGGACGGAGGGCTTCGCCGCCGGCTTCCAGGGAGAGCACGGCGGCGTCCGGTACGTGCTCGCCTCGTGCGACGCGGCGGGCTTCCGCCCGGTGCTCCTCCTCGACGGACCCAGAAGCGCGGCTTCCACCGCCGGCGTTGCCGAGCACGGCGGCTCTCCCGTAGGTTGATTTCCGAATCAGGGACCCATGAATCCGCTCATCACCAGCCTGCTGGTCTTCGTCGGGCTCACCGTCTTCGTCTACATCATGTACGGCCGCGCCTCGGTCCTCCTGGCCATGAAGCCCGAGAACCGGCTGGACCACCTCGGCGAGCGCACCAGCGCGCTGGTCCGCTTCGGGCTCGGACAGAAGCGCATGGTGGACCCGGAGGAGCGAGCGCCGGGCCTCGCCCACGTCCTCATCTTCGTGGCCTTCCTGGTCCTCGCGCTCCGGACCCTGATGCTCTTCGCGATCGGGTTCTCGGAGACGCTGCTCGAGCTCCTCTCCACGCCCACCGATCCGTTCTGGGACTCTCACCCCACCGGCGCGGCGGTGTTCGAGCTCTATCTCCTGGTGAAGGACCTGGTCGCCCTCGGGGCCCTGGTGGGGGTGGGCTACTTCTTCTGGCTCCGCGCGAAGGTGAAGCCGGACCGGCTGACCCGCTCGTGGGAGGCGTACCTCATCCTCGGATTCATCGCCGGGTTGATGGTGAGCGAGTACACCTTCGGCGCCTCCCACCTCGTGCTCCAGCAGCGCGGGTTCACCCCGTGGGAGCCGGTGACCTCGGCGGTCGCGATGCTCCTCTCACCGTTGCCGAGGAACGTGGTGTGGGTCCTGGGCACCGCGATGTTCTGGGTCCACCTCACGATCATCCTCACGTTCCTCAACTTCCTCCCGCTGGGAAAGCACTTCCACGTCATCACCGCGCTCCCCAACGTCTTCTTCCAGAAGCTGGATGGCAGCAAGGTGCTGCCCACGCCGAATCTCGAGGCCGAGCAGTTCGGCACGCGGACCGTTCGCGACCTGAGCTGGAAGAACGGCCTCGACCTCTACAGCTGCACCGAGTGCGGCCGTTGCCAGACCCACTGCCCCACGTACATCACCGGCAAGCCGCTGACCCACAAGGGCGTCAACCAGGACCTGAAGCACTGGATCTGGGCCCACCAGGAGCAGGTGGCCAACGACCACCTCGCACCGGGCACCGACGCCGCGCTGCCGCCGATCATCGGCAGCGCGCTCAAGGCGGAGACGGTCTGGGCCTGCACCACCTGTGGCTGGTGCGAGCGCGCCTGCCCGGTGTTCATCGAGAACGTGCCCCGGCTGATCGACATGCGCCGCTACCAGGTGCAGGTAGAGGCAGACTTCCCCCCGGAGATCCAGCGGGTCTTCGAGGGGATGGAGCGCCAGGGCAATCCCTGGGGCGTGGGCCAGGACCGACGGGACGAGTGGGCCGAGGACCTGTCGCTCCCGATCTGGGACGGTCCGGGCAAGTACGAGTACCTGTTCTTCGTGGGCTGCGCGGGCAGCTACGACGACCGGCAGAAGAAGGTGAGCAGGGCGCTGGTGCGCATCCTGAAGGAGGCCAACGTCTCCTTCGCCATCCTCGGCAAGCAGGAGTTGTGCAACGGCGACTCCGCCCGGCGTCTGGGCAACGAGTACCTCTACCAGACGCTGGCCAGGACCAACGTCGAGGCCTTCAACGGGCTGGGGGTGAAGGCAGTCATCACCCAGTGCCCGCATTGCTTCAACACCATCAAGAACGAGTACCCGGCGTTCGGCGGCAACTACCGCGTCCTCAACCACGCGCAGCTGATCAGCGAGCTCATCCGTGACAAGCGCATCAAGCTGTCACGGGTGAAGGACACCACGCTCACCTACCATGACCCTTGCTACCTCGGGCGGCACAACGGGGTGTACGAGGCGCCCCGGCAGGCGCTCGCCGCGATCCCCGGACTGAACGTGGTCGAGATGCAGCGCAGCAGGCACCAGTCGTTCTGCTGCGCTGCATCTCGACCACGTTC
>DASROG010000217.1:0-11478 GCA_035646995.1 Myxococcaceae bacterium | reverse complement strand
AGGAAGGCGAGCGGGGAGAGGACGAGGTGGGTCTGTCCGGAGGGGGAGGCCGCTTCATCCGGTAGGCGAGGCAGCCGTCGGGCAGCTCGGAGAGCCGCTCGAGGCCGAGGACGTCGTTCTCGTGAAGACGCTGTGTGCCGAGCTGAAATCGGTGGGGATTCGACTGCGCCTGGTCGACGCACGGGCCTCGGTCCGCGACATCCTTCGGGCGGAAGGACTGAGGCGCTGGTCGGCGACTTCGGGCGGGGGACCTCGGTCGAGGCGGCGGTCGACGAGTTCGGGCACGAGGCCGCAACAGGCGGGCGGGCTGCGTGAAGGCGGGCCCGGGTGACTCCGCTCCGGCTAGAATGAGTGGGTGCGACTCACTCCAGGCACACGGCTCGGCCCCTACGAGGTGCTGGCGTCGCTCGGGTCCGGCGGGATGTCGGAGGTCTACCGGGCCCGGGACACGCGCCTGCAGCGCGAGGTGGCAATCAAGGTCGTCGGTGAGTCGCTGGCCGGCGACGCCGGATTCCTGAGCCGGCTGGAGCAGGAAGCGCGGCTCGCGGGGTCGCTCAACCACCCCAACATCGTCGCGGTGCACGACATCGGACTCTACGACGGCGCGCCGTACGTGGTGACCGAGTTGCTGCAGGGCGAGACGCTCCGCGAGCGGCTGGCACGCGGTCCCGTTCCGGTCGGTCAGGCGCTGGAGTGGGCGGGGCAGATCGCCCATGCCCTCGCTGCGGCCCACGGCCTCGGCATCGTTCACCGCGACCTCAAGCCGGAGAACGTGTTCCTCACCCGGACCGGCCAGCTCAAGCTGCTCGACTTCGGCATCGCCAAGTCCACGCCCAGGGTCACCGAAGCGCGGGGGATGCTCGATCCCACCGTGAGCCCGGCGGGCTCGGCGACTCGCACCGGCGCCGTGCTGGGAACCCCGGGTTACATGTCGCCCGAGCAGGTACGCGGCGAGAACGTCGACGCCCGGAGTGACATCTTCTCCCTGGGCATCATCCTCCACGAGCTGCTGTCGGGGCAGCGGACCTTCCGCGTCGGGTCGATCGTCGAGAGCGGCTACTCCATCCTCCACGACGAGCCCGCACCGCTACCGCCCGCCGTTCCACCGGGAGTGGCCCAGGTCGTCCAGCGCTGTCTGGCCAAGGATCCCGAGCAGCGCTTCCAGTCGGCGCGCGACGTGGCCTTCAGCCTGGAGGCCCTGCGGGGGACCGGCACGGCGACACCGCGCGACCCGCTGCCGCCTCTCGGCCGGGCCCGAAGGCGCGGGCTGCCCCTGCTCGCCTGGGCGGCCCTGGGCCTCGTGCTGGCCGTGGCCGGCTACGTCGCCGGACGTGGGCTGCGCCCCGTCCATGCAGAGCCGCTGATCCGGGAGATCACCTTCCAGCGGGGCTCCATCTACGCGGCACGCTTCGCGCCCGACGGCAAGACGGTGCACTTCAGCGCGGCGTGGAGCGGAGGTTTGCCCGAGCTGTACACCACCAGCAGCGACTCGCGAGTCCTCCGGGCTCTCGGCATCGGACAGGCACAGCTCCTGTCGGTGTCGGCCGCGGGCAGCCTCGCGGTGATGCTCCATCCCCACTTCCCGCCTGGCTTCGGGCTCCGGGGGACGCTGGCCATCGTCCCGCAGCTCGGGGGAACTCCGCGGGAGCTCGCCACCGACGTGTTCTACGCCGACTGGGCTCCGGATGGGGCGAACCTTGCGGTCGTGCGGTCGGGGGACGAGGGCGTCGCCCTGGAGTTCCCTCTCGGTCACCCGATCTTTCGCTCCACGGGCTTCGTGAGCGACCCCCGCGTCTCGCCGGCGGGCGATCGCGTGGCCTTCCTCGACCACCCCCGTGCGGGAGACAGCGCGGGACGGGTCACGGTGGCGGACAAGGACGGGCACGTCGAGATCTGGAGCCCGCTCTACGACGACGCCTTCGGCTTGGCGTGGAACCGCACCGGCACCGAGGTGGTGATCGGCGGGGCCAGCCCCGGAGAGCTCACCGCGCTGTGGGTGGCACGGAGCGGACAGGACCCCCGGGTGCTGTACCGGGGAACCGGGAATCTCCTCATCCAGGACGTGAACCGGGAGGGGCGGCTCCTGGTGAGCCAGCGCGATTGGAGGCAGGAGCTGGTGGTCACCCGGCCCGACGCACCTCCGCAATCCGTGGAATGGCTCGACTGGGCGAGCGTGGCCGGGCTGTCCGACGACGGGAAGAGGATCCTCTCGTTCGAGTCCGGCGTCGCTGCCTCCCCCAATCTGCTGGTCGTCCTCCGGAACCTGGACCAGCCCGCGCCAGTCCAGCTGGGCATCGGTCGGGCCCTGGCGCTCTCGCCGGACGGGCGCTGGGCTCTAGTCACCGGTGGGACGTCGGATGGAGGCGACCCGCTGGTGCTCCTGCCCACCGGGCCCGGAGAACCGAGGACGCTCCCCACCGGGTTGAGCCGGGTCTACGTGGCGAGCTTCTTCCGGGATGGAAAGCGGGTTGCGTTGCTCGGAGCGCGCGGCGAGGAGGCGCCCAGGATTCTGGTGCTGGATCTGGAGACCGGCGCCTCCAGGCCCATCTCGCCACCGATGAGCCCACTCTTCCGGATGGTCACCTCCCTCGACCAGCGCTGGGTAGCGAGGGCGGACGCCGACGGGACGCCGACCCTCTTTCCCGTCGAGGGCGGCACTCCGGATCGCCTTACCGAGCTGGGCCCGAAGTTCGAGGTCATCGGCTGGTTGAAGGACGGGACGCTCTTGCTCAACGAACGGAACGCCCTCCCCTCTCCGGTGGTGCGCTTCGATCTCCGCACCCGCCAGGTGAGTCCGTACGGCGTGCTGGCCCCCGGCGATCTCTCCGGAGTCCCTCGGGTGACCAAGGCGATGGTGACCCCCGACGGGAGGACCTTCGCCTTCCACTTCCGCCGGCGCAGCGACACGCTGTTCCTCATGGACTTCGGTGCGCGCGCCCCCTGACACTCTCCATCCCGTGCCTCGAACCGCTTCTCGCCCACGCCGGAGGACCTCGCGGCGCCCCGCAGCGCTCTCTGCGGTGCTCCATGCGTCCCTGGGCGACAGGCTCCACGACGTCGGGCTCGCCGCGCAGATGCGCATCGTCCAGTCGGGCCGCGTCGTGGTGCCCTCTGCTCCGGAGCTGAGAGCCGCCTTTCCACGGGCGGCGACGAGGGTCTCGGTGTGCTTGAGGACCTCCTGGACGAAGTACAGGTCCTCGGACGGGACCTTCACGTTCAACGGCTGGAGCGCCTCGTCCTTGGGGATCGGTGTCCTTCCAACGACCTAAGTAGATTCTATTTAGTCACCTGGTGTTGTTCTGATGGCGACAAGCTCAGACAGAGAGACCCGATCCATCGTCGACTCCAACGGCAGGCTTGAGATCTCCGGCCTCGCCGGCGGCACCTGGCTCGTTCAATCGTACATCCCTGCACGGCGGGAACATGAGCGCCGTGGCCCGGGTGCTGGGCAAGGGCCGGATGCAGATCGTCCGCTGGGTCACCGGTACGGGATCGACGTCCGGTCCCTCGGCGAGGAATGAGAGTCCCTCCGGGTTTCGCGGCCTGGCGGCAGCGGTCCCGGCTCGCGTAGATGCAACCGCGCGGTGGTAAGGTGGTCGGCGTTCGCCTGCGTACGGAGGCGGCGTCGTGGACGACGAGAATCTCATCCTCGGGGTGCTTGCGGCCCAGGCGGGATTCGTCACGCCAGCGCAGGTGGTGGCCGCCGCCTCGGCACGGATGCTGGCGCGCGACAACCGGTCCGTGCTCGATCACCTGGTGGACTCGGGCGCGCTCACACCCGCGCGGCGGGACCTGATCCGGACGCTCGCCGCGGAGGCGCTGGCGGCGAAAGGCGGAAGCCCCGAACAGGTCCTCCACTCTCTCGACGGCGCTCGGGCACTCTCAGGCACACTGGGCTCGGCGCAGCCTCGCGAGCCCTCGGCGCCACCGACTCCGGCGGAGGGCGCGGAGAGCCTCCCCACGGAGCGGGAGGGACAGTACGCCCGCATCCAGGAGCTGGGGCGCGGTGGACAGTCGATCGTCTGGCGCGCGCTCGACCGCTTCGTGGGTCGGGAGGTGGCGCTGAAGGAGCTGACCTCGCCTGGAGCGGAGGGCTCCCCCGGAAGCCCTGCCGCCGCCCGGGCCCGCTTCCTCCGGGAGGCGAGGCTCACCGCGCAGCTGGATCATCCGGGCATCCCCCCCGTCCACGAGCTCGCGCAGCGGCCGGACGGGACGCTCTACTCTGCCCAGAAGCTCGTGCGGGGCCGGACCTTCAAGGCTGCGCTGGCACAGTGCCGGACGCTGCAGCAGCGACTCGAGCTGCTGCCGCATCTCGTCAATGTCGCCCAGGCCATGGCCTACGCGCACGGTCAATCGGTCATCCACCGGGACCTCAAACCGTCCAACGTGATGGTCGGCCCGTATGGGGAGACCGCAGTCGTCGACTGGGGGCTGGCCAAGCGCCGCGGTGAGGCGGAGGCCCCCCGGGCGAAGACCTCATCCGACAGCGGACCGGAGCTGACCCAGGAAGGCGTGGCGCTCGGAACGCCGTCGTACATGAGTCCGGAACAGGCCAGAGGAGAGCTGGAATCGATCGACGAGCGAAGCGACGTCTTCGCTCTCGGAGCGATCCTCTACGAGCTGCTGACCGGGAGATCTCCCTTCCAGGGGGCAGACAACGCCCAGGTCATGGAGGCAGTGCTTCGCGCTCGTCCGGTCCCCGTGCGAACCCTCTGTCCGGAGGCTCCGTCGGAACTGGCCGCGATTGCCCAGCGCGCGCTCCGGGGCGCCCCGGCCGATCGATATCCGGACGCCCGCGCGTTCGCCAAGGAGCTCGAGGCCCACATAGCCGGCACGCGAGTGGCGGCGTACGCCTACAGCTCCCTGGAGCTGCTGCGGAAGTTCGTGAGGCGGAACCCGGCGCTGAGCCTGACCATCGTCGCCTCGGTCCTGATCCTGATCGCCGCCGGCTTCGCGGTCCTCGTCGAGCTGCGGGAAGCGCGGGTGAACCTCGCGTCCACCCTGATCCAGCGAGCCCGGCGCGCGGAGGACGTCAGCGACTGGGCCCGCGCGGCGGCGTACTATGCCGCGAGCCGGGTGGAGAACGACTCCAGGGCCGCGCGCTGGGGAATCGCTTTCGCCCGGGAGCGGGTGCCCGAGCGAGAGAGCACTCAGACGGGTGCGCCAGGGGCCTTCAGCGACGTGGACGTACTTCCCGGCGGGACCGTGGTCGCGCTCGAGGTGCGGGACAACAAGGCGCGATTGTACGAGCTCGCCACGGCGCGGACTCTCTGGACGGTGCAGAGCCTGGAGCCGATCCGTGACGCCCGGATCTCCTCCGGAGCGGTCCGCCTCTCCACCGGAGGCTCCATCCGCGTCCTGGACGAGCGCACGGGCGAGGAGCGCTTCACCTCCGACCGCGATCACCAGACGCTCTGCAGAAACGGGCCCCCCACTCCCCTCGACCGGATCGAGCGTTCTGGCGTCCTCCGCGTGGAGGGTGCGGAAGGCCCCTTCATCCAGGCGGCGCTCGGGGAGCCCTGTGCCGTGTCCGATCGAGGCGACCGGCTGGCCATCCGGGATCCGACGGGTGTCGTGCGCCTCTGGGACCTCGACCAGAAACGGGAGATCACCTCTCGGACGGTGCCGGACACCCAGGAGATCGTGTTCACTGCCCACGGTGTGGCCCTCGTGCGAGGGGCCTCGCTCCAGCTCTTCGGCGGCCCGGAGGGAGACTACTCCGTCGAGTTTCCTGGCCGGTCCGTGTACGGATCAACCCACACGCCGGGGCGGCGCAGCGTGGCGGTCAGCGCGGATGGACACCGGGTGGTGGTGGACGACCCGACGCTGGATCGCGCCGACGTCCTGGACCTCCGGGACCGCGCCGTGTTCGTCAGTGTCACCCGGCCTCCCGGCGAGCCGAGGTACGCATTCTCCCCGGACGGCTCGAAGCTCTACGCGGCGGGGCTTGCGGATGGACGGGCACTGATCGTGTGGAACCTGCAGCTCCCCCCGCCTCGCGCGGAGGGCTCGCTGGAAGGCCGTGTCCACCTGGAGGCGGCGCGAGAACGCTTCATCTTCTTCGAGAACCGCCGCCGGGTGGAGGTGCGCTCGGAAGACGGGAGCCTTCTCCGGACGATCATGGACCCCGACGGGCTCGACGCGAATCTCTCCGCCGACGGTTCGACGCTGGCCATCGCCCACCCGGAGGACATCGCGGTTCAGCGGGTGGATGACGGACGGGAGCTTGCCCGGATCCCTTGCGAGATGTGCCCGGTCGTCCTGCTCTCCGCGGACGGATCCCGGCTGGTCGGAATCTCCCGGGAGAGGCGGCGAGTCTGGGATGTGCGAGGACCTTCACTCGTACGAGACGAGCCCATGGGAGCCGCGGACCTGGGCGTACCGTTCACCCTGTCATCCACCGGAGATCGGCTCGGCTGGATCGAGAGGAACGCGTTCCTGCTGGAGGACCTGTCGAGCGGGAGCATCCGCCGGCTTTCCCTCCGGGAGAGAGCCAACGCAGCCAGCATCAGCCCGGACGGAACCCAGGTGGTCATCTCGCTTCCGGGGGAGTTCGGCCTGTGGAAGGTGCCTGGGATGGAGCCGGTCTGGACGTTCCCATATCCTTCCTCGGTCCGGGCGGTACTCGGCTGGTCCGTGGACGGCTCGATCGTGACCGTCGCCTACGAGGGCGCCGGCGCGCTCCTGCTGGACGCCCGCACGGGAGAGAAGCTGGCCCGCATCGTCGCGAGTCGCACGGGCGTCTGGGCGTCGGTGACCGTGCTGCCCAGCCTGCGCTTCCGCGTCGCTCGCGGCTCGCGTTCCTGGGTGCTGCGCCCGCTCGCCAGGCCGGACACGCTGTCGCCGGAGGAGAGCCTCCGCCGCGCGCTGGCGGAGGGAGGGCTCCGGCTCCACGGCGTGGAGATCGAGGTGGTCACCCCGTGACCGCGCCCCGGCCACGGCTGGCAGGGTAGTCTGCCTGACGGCGATGACCGAGGCGCATCGATGGCCGACCGCGATCTCATCCTAGGAGTCCTGGCGGCACAGGCCGGGTTCGTCACGCCAGCGCAGGTGATGGCCGCGGCCTCCGCCCGGATGCTGGCGCGGGACGGCCGGTCAGTGCTCGATCACCTCGTCGAGTCGGGTGCGCTCAGCCACGAGCGGCGGGACCTGGTTCTCGGCCTCGCCAACGAGGCGCTTGCCGCCAACGGGGGCAGCCCGGAGCGGGTCCTCGACTCGCTTCCGGGCGCGCGTGCACTGTCGCGCACCCTGGGGTCGGAGCTGGCCGCCGACGCTCCGGCCGGGTTGCCATCGCCGGGCGACGGGGACCTCGTTCCGGTCGAGCGCGAAGGACAGTATTCCCGGCTGGACGAGCTGGGCCGTGGCGGGCAGTCCATCGTCTGGCGCGCTCTCGACCGGTTCGTCGGACGGGAGGTCGCGCTGAAGGAGCTCACCTCGAGGGAGGTGGAACAGTCCTCGGGAAGCAGCCGCGCTGCCCGAGCCCGGTTTCTGCGCGAGGCGCGGCTCACCGCCCAGTTGGACCATCCGGGAATTGCCACCATCCTCGAGCTCGCTCGGCGTCCCGACGGCACGCTCTACTCCGCCCAGAAGCTGGTCCGGGGCCGGACGCTCAAGGCTGCGCTGGCCCAGTGCCGCTCGTTGAGCCAGCGACTCGCGCTTCTCCCGCATCTCGTGAATGCAGCGCAGACGATGGCCTACGCCCATGCCCGGGCGGTGGTGCACCGCGACCTCAAGCCCTCCAACGTGATGGTGGGCTCGTACGGTGAGACGGTGGTCGTCGACTGGGGGCTGGCCAAGCACCGCGGCGAGGCCGAGCCGGAGAGCGGCACGCCCGGCCCCGACCTCGGGCCGGAGCTGACCCAGGCCGGCGTCGCGCTGGGCACACCGTCGTACATGAGTCCCGAGCAGGCCCGCGGCGACCTGCAGGCCATCGACGAGCGGAGCGACGTCTTCGGCCTCGGCGCGATGCTCTACGAGCTGCTGACGGGACGGCCTCCCTTCCAGGGAGTGGACAACGCACAGGTCATCGAGGCGGTGCTCTCCGGTGAGTTCCCGCCGATCCGGGTGGTCTGTCCGGAAGCGCCCCCGGAGCTGGCCGCCATCGCCGAGCGCGCGCTCCGGAGAAACCCAGCCGAGCGGTATCCGGACGCCGCCGCCTTCGCCAGCGAGCTCCTGGCCTACCGAGCCGGTGCGCGAGTGGAGGCCTATTCGTACGGCAGCCTCGAGCTGGTGCGAAAGTTCGTGAAGCGGAACCCGGCGCTGAGCGTGGCCATTGCCGCTTCGGTGCTCATCCTCATCGGCGCCGCCCTGGCAGTGGCGCTCCAGCTCCGGCAAGCGAGGGTCAATCTCGCTTCTGCGCTGGTCGAGCGTGCCAGGCGTGCCGAGGACGTGAGCGACTGGGCGCGTGCAGCCGCGTACCACGCCGCGAGTCGGATCGAGCACGATACGGCCGCTGCCCGCTGGGGCATCGCCCTGGCAGGGCAACGCCTTCCGGAGCGGGGGAGCGTTCTGGAAGGACCGCCCGGCGGCTTCACCGATGCCGACGTTCTTCCCGACGGAACCGTTGTCGCGCTCGAGAACCGGGACGACGTCGCGCGCCTGTACGACGTCCCGACGGGGCGGACGCTGTGGACCGCGAGGCCGGAGGAGCCGATCAAGAGGGCGCGGATCACCGGCGGCGCCGTTCGCCTCAGTTCCGGACATCTCACGCAGATCCTGGATCTGCAGACGGGGCAGGAGCGGTTCGTCTCCGACGTCAATGACGAGTGGCTCTGCTGGAACGGGCCGCCAACCCGTCGCGCTCGCATCAGCAAGGGTCTTCTCCGGATCCAGGGTGCCGAGGACGCCCGGCTGGAGGTCGGGGTGTACGCGCCCTGCGTCGTCTCCCCGGGAGGGGACCGACTCGCGTTCAAGGACCAGGGGGGAGTGGTTCGCCTCTGGGATCTGGAAAAGGCACGGGAGCTGACCTCCCGCCCCGCGCCCGACACGCAGGAGATCGCCTTCACCGGTCACGGCCTCGCGCTGGTGCGTTCGGGATCGCTGCAGCTGTTCGGTGGCGCGGAGGGAGACTTCTCCATGGAGCTCCCCGGCAGGTCCGCATCCGGTTTCGGCGTCACCTCGGATGGCCGAGGACTGGCGGTCAGCCCCGACGGGCACCGGGTCGTGGTCGACAGTCCGACGCTGAACCGGGCAGACGTGGTGGATCTCCGCGACCGCACCGTCTTCGTCAGCGTCAGCCGGCCTCCAGGCGTTCCGAGCTACGCCTTCTCGCCGGATGGCTCGATGCTCTATGCCTCGGGCCTTTCGGGGGGACGAGCGCTGATCTCGTGGGTTCTTCGCCGTCCTCCCCCCAGCGCGAGCAGGACCTTCGACTCTCGCCTGTACTTCCGTGGAGCGCGGGAACGTTTCCTCCTGGTGCAGGCCTGGAAGAGGGTCGAGCTGCGCTCGGAGAACGGAAACCTTCTCCGGGAAGTCACCGACCCGGAAGCAGGGGATGCCGCCCTTTCCGCCGATGGCTCCACCTTGGCTCTCGCCCATCGAACGGAGGTCGTGATCCAGCGGGCAGAGGATGGACAGGAGCTGGCCAGGTTCCCCTGCGAGCGGTGCCTCACCGTCGTCTTCTCGGCCGACGGGAGTCGGGTCATGACGGTCTCCGACGAGAGGCGCCGCGTGTGGGACGTGCGCCGCTCGTCGCTGCTCCTCGACGAGCCCATGGGGCGAGTCCGGCGGCTCAACTGGCACGCGATGGATCCGGGCGGAGCGTGGATCGCCTGGGTCGAGCCGGATGGGCTGACGGTGCAGCAGGTCTCCTCCGGGACCACGGCCAAGCTCCGGGTGTCCGACCGCCCGGAGACGATCGCCGTCAGCCCTGACGGGACCCGGATCGCCATGTACGTGCCGGGGAGGATCGCCGTCTGGCGGGTCCCCGGATTCGAGCCGGTCTGGAGCACCCCGAACCCGGTCTCCGTCGGCTCGACCGTCGGCTGGTCCGCCGATGGCTCCATCGTCACCGTCACCCACGAGGGCGCCGGAGCGGTCCTGCTGGATGGGCGCACCGGCGAGGAGCTCGCCCGCATCGTCGAGGGGCCCTCGGGCGCCGGGTTGTCGCAGGTGAACGTGCTTCCCACGCTCCGGTACCGTCTCGCCCGGGGCGCCCACTCCTGGGCAGTGTTCCCCATCCCTGCGCCGGACTCCCTCGCTCCGGCGGAGAGCCTCCGCCACGCCCTCGCCCGGGGGGGATTCAGGCTCCGTGGGGTGGAGCTGGAGGTCGTCTCGCCCTGAATCCAGGCGCTCGTCCTCGAGCAACACCGGTGAAGGACGCGACGGCGCCGGCGCGGGCGGGCGGCGTGGCCGCCCCGGCAGGTGAGGATCTCAGCCGATGTCGAGCACGATCCGTCCGTCGACCCGCCCAGCCTTCAGATCGGCGAAGACCTGGTTGATGTCCTCCAGTTTCGCGCGGTGGAAGTGGGTGCGGACCTTCCCCTCGGCGGCGAAGGCCACGGCCTCGGCGAGATCTCCCCGACTGCCGACGATCGATCCGCGGACAGTGATCCGCTTCAGGACCACGTCGAAGATCGGCGTCTGGAAGTCACCGGGTGGCAGCCCCACCAGGCTCACCGTTCCCTTGCGCCGCACGAGCCGGAGCGCCTGCTGGAACGCCACCGGGGACACGGCGGTGACGAGTACGCCGTGAGCTCCTCCGCCCGTCACCTTGAACACCCGCTCGACCGCGTCGGGCAATCGAGCGTCCACCGCCAGCTCGACACCCAGTGTCCGGGCCAGGCCGAGCTTCTCCTCGGACACGTCGAGCGCGACGACGTGAAGCCCCATGGCCCGGGCATACTGGATGGCAACGTGGCCCAGACCACCCACTCCGGAAATGGCGATCCACTCGCCGGGCCGGGCCTCGGTCTCCTTGATTCCCTTGTAGGTCGTGACCCCGGCACAGAGAATCGGTGCCATCGCTGCGAAGTCGACGCGATCTGGAAGCCGCGCGACGTAGGCGGCCGAACCGAGCGCATACTCGGCGAAGCTCCCGTTCACCGAGTAGCCGCTGTTGTGCTGGGCGGGGCAGAGGGTCTCCCAGCCGGTGATGCAGAACTCGCATTCGCCGCAGGCATCATGGAGCCACGCGATGCCGGGTCGCCTTCCTTGAGGCTCTTCACTCCCGGACCGACTGCAGCGACGACTCCCGCCCCTTCGTGACCAGGGACGAACGGTAGGGCCGGCTTCACGGGCCAGTCCCCGTCGGCGGCATGGAGATCTGTGTGACAGACCCCGCTCGACCGGATCTTCACCAGGACCTCGCCCGCTGCAGGCGAGGGAACGGGGATCTCCTGGACGACGAGGGGCTCGCGGAAACGTTGGACGACTGCGGCCTTCATCATTCTCGGGCCCATGGATGCTCCTCCGTGGAGAGGTCACGCTCTCGAGTAGCAAGTGACGTGCCGACCACTCCCCTCGCGGAATGTTGCCTGC
>DASROG010000216.1:0-13281 GCA_035646995.1 Myxococcaceae bacterium | reverse complement strand
GTTCGAGAACGACGTCCGACTGCTGGAGCAGTTCTAGCCATGAAGGTCTCCGTCGAGTGGCTGTCCGAGTTCGTGTCGCCCCTCCCGGCTCCCGAGGAGCTCGCCCGTCGCCTGACCCGGGCCGGCCTCGAGGTGGAGGGGATGGAACGGCCCGCCGAGGCGCTGCGGGGCGTGGTGGTGGCCCGCATCATCGCCGCCGCCCCGCATCCGGACGCCGAGAAGCTGACGGTCACCCAGGTCGAGGCCGGCGGCGAGCGGATCCAGGTCGTCTGCGGGGCGAAGAACTTCCAGGTCGGTGACCTGGTCCCGCTGGCGACGGTGGGGACGGCCTTGCCCGGTGGGCCGACCATCCAGCGGGCCAGCCTCCGCGGGGTGGAGAGCCACGGCATGCTCTGCTCGGGGAAGGAGCTGGGCCTCTCCGACGACGCGAGCGGGCTGCTCGTCCTTCCCAAGGAGCTCGTCCCCGGGACGCCGCTGGCCAGGGCGCTGGAGCTGGAGGACACCGTGCTCGAGGTGAACGTCACCCCCAACCGCGGGGACGCGCTCAGCCACCTCGGCGTGGGGCGGGAGGCCGCGGCGGTCCTGGGCGTCCCTCTGCGGCGGAAGCTCCGGATCCCGGTCGAGTCGGGCGCGCCGGTCTCCGACGCGATCCGCATCGAGATCGCCGACCCGGTGGGCTGCCCCCGGTTCACTGCCCGGGTCCTCGAGGGCGTGCGCATCGGACCGTCACCTGCGTGGCTGCGGCGCCGTCTGGAACGCTGCGGCGTGCGGAGCATCAGCAACGTGGTGGACGTCACCAACTACGTGATGCTCGAGCTCGGGCAGCCGATGCATGCCTTCGACCTGGACCGCATCCAGGGGGGGCTGCTGCGTGTCCGCCGGGCGCGGGAGGGCGAGCCGCTCACCACCCTCGACGGCAAGCAGCGCACCCTGGTGGCCGACGACCTGATCATCGAGGACGTGCGCGGTCCCCAGTCGCTGGCCGGCACCATGGGCGGGGCGGACACCGAGGTCGGCGAGAAGACCACGCGGGTGCTGCTCGAGGCGGCGAACTGGGATCCGGGGACCATCCGGCGGATGGCCCGCCGCCACCAGCTGCAGAGCGAGGCCTCCTACCGCTTCGAGCGGGGCGTGGACCGCAGCGTGCTGCCCGAGGTGCTGGACCACGCCGCGGCGCTGATGGCCGAGCTGTCGGGAGCGACCGTGCGCCGGGGACGCATCGACGTCTACCCGAGCCCCGCCGAGCCGCGCCTCGTCCCGCTGGGCGCGGGCCACGTGGAAGGGCTGCTCGGGGCGCCGGTGCCGGAGGAGGAGGTCCGCTCCATCCTCTCGTCGCTGGGGTTCGTCCCCGAGCGTCCGGGGCGGTGGCGGGTGCCCGGCTGGCGGAACGACGTGGAGCGGCCCGAGGACCTCGTGGAGGAGGTCGCCCGCATCCGGGGGTACGAGCACATCCCGTCGGTTCTCCCGGCCAGCTCGGGGTCACTCACGCCCGAGCCGGCATGGGTCGAGGTGGAGCGGCGCATTCGCGGCGCGCTCTCAGGGGCGGGGTTCGACGAGGTGGTGAACTACAGCTTCGTCGACCCCGGCCTGCTTCCGTGGGTCACCCCGCGGGCCGTGGAGAAGCTCGGGACGCCGGTCGAGGCGGTGACGCTCAAGAACCCGCTCACCCCGCAACAGGCGGTGATGCGGACGACGCTCCTCGCCTCGCTCCTGTCGAACGTGGCCTTCAACCTCCGCCACCAGCGCGAGTCGCTGCGCCTCTACGAGATCGGGCGCGCCTACCTGCGTGATCCGCACGGCGGGAAGGACCTGCGGGCGGTCGCCGAGGAGCGGCTGCACGTGGCCGGCGTCCTCTGGGGGAGAGGGGACGACTTCGCCGATGCCAGGGGCACCGTGGAGGCCATCCTCTCGGCGCTCTCCGCCGACGAGCTGACCTGCCGGCTGGCGCGGGTGGCGCCGTTCCATCCCCGGGCGACGGCGGAGGCGCGAGTGGGAGAGGTCGTGCTGGGGTGGATCGGCGAGGTGCACCCGCTGGTGGCCGAGCAGCTCGAGCTGCCCCTGGGGGTGTTCGCCTTCGAGCTCGAGTTCGGGGCGCTGGAGAAGGTGGCGCGGCTCTCGCCCCAGTTCCGCCCGCTCCCGCGCTACCCGGCGGTGCTACGGGACCTGGCGGTGGTGGTGCCGGTGGCGATGGAGGCGGCGCAGGTGCGGGAGGTCATCCGCGAGGTGGGCCAGCCGCTGGTGGAGGACGCGGCGCTGTTCGACGTCTACACCGGTGCACCCCTGCCCGAGGGGCAGAAGAACCTGGCCTTCGCCCTGACCTACCGCTCGGTGGAGCGCACGCTGCGGGACGACGAGGTGCAGGAGGCACACCGGCGCATCGTGGAGGAGGTCCAACGGCGTCTGGGCGGGCAGCTGAGGGGTCGCTAAAACCCTCAGCAAGTCCGGTCAGTTGACACGTTCACGAGCAGGCAGGCAGACTCGGGGGTCATGACGAAGGCGGACATCATCGAAGGGGTCTACGAGAAGGTGGGCTTCTCCAAAAAGGAGTCCGCCGAGATCGTCGAGCTGGTCTTCGACACGGTGAAGGAGACGCTGGAGCGCGGGGACAAGATCAAGATCTCCGGCTTCGGGAACTTCCAGGTGCGCCAGAAGAACGCGCGCGTCGGACGGAATCCCCAGACGGGGAAGGAGATCGAGATCTCCGCGCGCAGGGTGCTGACCTTCCGCCCGAGCCAGGTGCTGAAGAGCGCCCTGAACGGCGCCGCCGAAGCAGCGGCCGCGTCGGGCAGCGGCGGCTCCGGGTCGCGCGGGCCGGCTTGACCCACCGGGGGCCGGCAGGTACATCCCCGTTCCCCGCAGTTCCGTCGTGATTGCCGAGTAGCTCCCGGGGCGTAGCGCAGCCTGGTAGCGCACCTGCTTGGGGTGCAGGTGGTCGCTGGTTCAAATCCAGTCGCCCCGACCATCGAGGCCCCGGAATCAGGAAGCTCTGGTTCCGGGGCTCTTTCTTGGGGTTGGGTCGGGGCACCTCGCTCGCACACCCGGACTCACACCCACTGGCGCACGTTCGTCACACCTTTGCTTGCGCGGCAACGGGGATGGCTCGTGCTCGGCCCGTGCTTCCCGGCACTTCGCCACGGCGCGGAAGCTGCTCAGCAACCAATCGCTCACATCGAGCGAGGAGGTTCACACGTGCTTCGTCGATTCACAGTCTCACTCGGACTCGCCGCTGTTCTGGTCGCGGCGTGCGGTGGTGGGGCGGACACCAGCAACCCCGCCGGCTTCTGCAACGCCTACGCTTCCGCGTTCTGTAACAAGGCGCAGGCCTGTGGAGCCCCGGGTGCCACCTCGTCGTGTGCGAGCCAGCTCCAGAACACTCTGGACTGTCCTCACTTCGCGTGTCCGGCAGGGGGCACCTTCGACAGCGAGGCCGCAGGTCAGTGCATCGACGCCCTCAACGGGCTGAGCTGCACCGACGCCGCGAACGGTTTCCCCAACGGCTCGCCGGCTGCCGTCTGCGCCCGCATCTGCCGGTAGACCCCACTCGAGACGCGTACCGGGGTACTCCAGCGACCGTGACCAGGCAGCGGATGTCGGAGAGTGGTCTCATTCGCCGAGCGGCACCACCGTCGCCACCACGACCAACGCATTTTCCCCCGTGCTCGCGAGGAACCGCGCCGCTCCTCGCCGGAGTGCTGCTCCATCTCGCTCCCACGCCCGGCAGCGCTCCATGAGACCTTGGGCCAACGCCCCAGCGCACCTGCTTGGGTCCAGGTTGGTGGCTGCTTTCCCGTGGTCATCGACGTGGCGCCCGGGCAAGCTGCAGCTGTGACGGTCACTCGATTCCTCACCATCGACGATGTCATCGCGGCGAACCGGGACGCCTTCGGCTCAGGCGTCGTGGCCAGCCGTCTGCTCTACCACGGGCTCGGGGGCGTCTTCATCGTCCGCTCGTTCCGCTGGGCGTCGTGGCTCCCCCGGATGTACCGGGTGAGTGAGGTGCTCCGCGACGGGCAGCTCGACTCAGTGGCCGTGTACGTGCGCAGCGAGAGTGCCCACCACCGTGCCCGGTGCTGCGCAGCGAGGCCCGGTGCGGCGGCCGAGTACCAGGAGAAGCTTCTCCGGCGGCTGTGTCCGCCAGCACCGCAGCCCCGCCAGAGCCTGCGTCAGCGACGCGCCGCCGGGGTCGCTGACTGTTGACGCCTGGTGGGCCACCGACGGGCGTGACCCGCGGCTGAGCTGGTCTGGGTGGGTCGGGTGATCCGCACGCCCGCGCCTCAGTGCGCGCGTTCCTGGGGCTTCTCCTCCGGGGGCGCGGTGGGCTGGACCGCCTGCTGCGCGGTGATGGCCTGGAGCAGCTGGTTCACGTTGAGCGTCTGCAGCCCGACCCCCGACTTCCCCCCGGGGAGGAAGACCAGATCCTTCCCCGCGAGCGCCTCGGCGATCTTCAGCTTGACCAGCGCCGCCCCACCGCTCCCGGCAAGCGCCTCGTTCTGCTTCCTGACCCCCTGGGCGTGCGCCTTCTTCTCCGCCACCAGCGCCTCGGCCTGCTTCTGGTTCTGGAAGAGCTGGGCGTCGGCGGATAGCTTGGCGGTGTCTAGCGCTCCCTGCGCTGCGGCGAGGGTCTGATTCACGCTGCCCTTCGCCTTCTGCAGCTCGCTCTTCATCTGCTCGCCGGAAGCCCGCGCCTCGCTGCGCATCCGCTCGCTGTTCTGCTCGGCAAGCTTCTTGTCCCGGATGACCTTCTCGTACTCGGGGTTGAAGTGGTGCTCGCCGAGGATCACTTGCCGGACCATGATTCCCTCCGGCTCGAGCACCGCCGCCAACCGGTCGCGCGCCTCGGCCGCCTTCGCGAACCGCTTCTCCGAGACGTAGAACTCCTCGGAGCGGAGCGAGTTGAGCACGTCGCGGACGATGCTCCGGCAGGCCGGGCGGACCAGCTTCTCCTTCACCTGCTCGGTGCTCTCGCCCACCTTGGTCAGGAGATACGGCGCGCGCTTGGGGTCGACCGCCCAGGCCACGGTCACGTCCACCCGGATGTCGTTGCCGTCGATGGTCTTGAAGAAGAGGTCGTCCTCGTGGCTCCGGTCCGCGCCCTTCTTCGCGTCGCGCACCATGCTCAGGTTCTGCAGCGACACGTCGAAGGTGTGCCAGTCGGTCAGGAAGATGGGGAACAGGTACGTCGCCCCGGGCGCGTAGACCTCGGCCTGCACGCCCGGCTTTCCGAGCAGACCTCCCAGCGCGGCCCGGCGGGTGAGCACGCCCACCTCGGTGCTGTGGGTGCTGTGGCAGGTGCAGCCCGCCAGCGGGAGCGACAGGAGGAGGAGCCAGAGCAGCGGTCTCATGGTCCCCCCTTCACGTCGAAGCGCTTCAAGGCCGAGCGGAGGTCCAGCGGGTTGATCCCGCTCTCCCCGTCGGTGGGCACCACGATGATCTTCGTTCCTCGCAGGACCTCGGCCATCCGGAGCCCCACCAGGTTCCCGGCGCCCACGCCGCGGAGGGCCTCGTTCTCCAGCCGGGTGCCCTCCGCCTCGGCCAGCGACACCGCGAGCTCGCCCCCCGCGCGCTGGCGGCGCGAGTAGAGGTCGGCCTCGGCTTCGAGCTTCTTCTTCTCCGCCTCGCCCCGGGCCAGCTCGACCCGGATCGCCGCCTGCCCCAGGGCCAGCACCCGGTCCCGCTCGGCGGTGGCCCCTGCCAGCTCGGCCTCGGCGATGTTCTTGAAGACCGTCTGGTCCTGGATCTTCCGCTGCTCGATGGCCGCCTGATAGCGCGCGTCGTACTCGTAGCGGCGGAGGAAGATGTGCGTCACCCGGATGCCGTTGGGCACCAGCTCGGCGTTGAGCTCCTCGCGGGCGCTCCGGGCTCGGATGGCGCGCTTGTTGACGTCGTAGAACTCCTCGGCATCCAGCTCACCCAGTCGCTTCCGGAGGATCTGCTCCGTCCGAGGGATGACCAGCGCGTCCTCGTAGAGCTTCCCCGGCCCGATGGTGGTCAGGACCTTGTAGGGATCCTCGATCCGATACAGAACCGAGAGGTCGACGCTGACCGTGTAGCCCTCCGAGGTCTGGATGTTGATCGCCGGAGTGACCCGCTTGTCGTCCTTGGGTCGCTCCTTGGGGTCGCTGGTCAGGTCGAGCGACTGGATGTCGGTGGGGAAGACGTGGAGCCGCTCGGTGCCCGGGCTCACGAAGTGCAGCCCGGGGTAGTAGACCTCCGGGAGGATGCCCTTGTGCCGGCCCACGATGACCTGCTTCACCGCGAACTCGTTGGGGCGGACGTAGACGGTGCACACCCCCCAGGCCACGAGCACGAAGACCGCGGCGGCCACGATGAGGTAGAGCCTTCGTCCCGGTCGCTGGCCGAAGACCCTCCGCCCCGCGCTCCGGAGGTCGAAGCGGCGCCGGGGTATTCCGGGAGGTCCCTGCATCGGCTGCACGTTCATCCCTTCTGCCGGAGCGACTCGCGGGGCGCCGGGAGGGCGGCGGAGGTCGGATCCGGCGACGACAGCGGCTGGTAGAGCTCGAGCTTGGCCTCGGCGTCCTGGAGGTCCTCGACGATGGCCCGGAGCGCCCGGCGGTGGCGGCGCCTGTGCAGCGCGATCTGGGCGTCGGGAATGAAGGGGCAGAGGAGCAGCAGCCCGAAGGCCAGGAGATCCCAGGTGGTGGGGATGGGGATGAATGGCGCCTTCACCAGGAAGACGCCGAGGAAGAAGCCTCCCAGCCCCCAGACGATGCGGGACAGGAGGTCCCCGCCACGCCAGAGGCCGTATCCGCGCTGCTCGAGGTCCGTCTCCCGCCTTGCCTCCACCAGGTAGCGAGGAAGGGCGATCTCCCGGATCTTCTCCTCCACCCGCCCGAACCAGGCCGGGTCGTCGAAGCTCTCGAGGAAGCTGCGCCGCACGTCCTCCAGCTCCGAGTCGAAGGCCCTCCGGAGCTGCTCCTCCACCCCGGGCGACCAGGGGCCGAGGCCAGGACGCCGGCGCTCCGCCGCGGCGATCAGCACCCCGGAGAGGAAGGGGAGCCGGAAGCGATCCGGGTACATGAACGCGCCGAGCGTAGCATCGTCGCCCGCCTGGCGCTGTGGGGCCGCGGCGGCCCCACGCGCGCCCACCCTGAAACGTCCGTGTGGTAGGGGGGGCGATGGACCAGGGGTCGACGAGCCCGAGCTCCAGGAGACTTCACATGCCGTTCGTCATTTCCTGTCGCGACACCGGGGTGAACTGCCCGGCGACCTTCGTCAGCGACAGCGACATCCAGCTGCTGGACGACATCCACCGCCACATCGACGAGGCTCATCCCGAGCAGAAGGACAAGAAGCCTCCTCCGGAGAAGATGCAGAAGCTGATCAAGAAGGTCTGACCGCGCGTCTGCTCTCACTCGAGCGGCGGCGCGTCCCCCAGCGAGATGCCGAGCTCACGGCAGGTCCGGATGGTGTCGCTGTCCACCGGGACCATCTTCCGCCGCGACGCCGCGCCCTCGAGTGGGACCGGCACCATGCCCTCGGGCGGCTGGTACGCCACGAGCACGTTTCGCTTGCCCTCGGCCAGGAAGCGCACCGCCGCCGCGCCGTAGCGGAGCGCCACCAGGCGGTCGAAGGGGGTGGGGGAGCCTCCGCGCTGCAGGTGTCCGAGGACGAGCGCGCGGCTCTCCTTCCCGGTGCGCAGGCCGACCTCCCGGGCGACCCACTCGGCGATGCCGCCGAGCAGCGGCTCCTGCCGCCCCACGCTGGTCTGGGCGCGGGTGGTGAGCCGGCCACCCACGGGCCTGGCTCCCTCGGCGGCGACGATGATCCCGTACGATTTGCCGCGGCGCTCGTTGGCGAGGATCTTCGCGCAGACGTGGTCCAGGTCGAAGGGCACCTCGGGAAGGAGGATCACGTCCGCCGATCCGGTCAGCCCGGTGTGCAGGGCGATCCACCCCACGTACCGGCCCATCACCTCCACCACGAACACCCGCTGGTGGGCGCTGGCGGTCGAGTGCAGCTTGTCCACGGCGTCGGTCGCGGTGGAGACCGCGGTGTCGAAGCCGAAGCTGTAGTTGGTGTCGGCCAGGTCGTTGTCGATGGTCTTCGGGACCCCGATCACCGGGATCCCCTTGGCGGCGAAACGTGCCGCCAGGCCCATGCTCCCGTCGCCCCCGACCGCCACCAGGGCCTCGAGGCGCAGGGCGTGGAAGTTCCGCACCACCTCGTCGGAGAGGTCGGTGAAGGTCACCTCACCTGCCGGGCCCTGCACCGGGAAGCGGAACGGGTCGGCCCGGTTGGTGGTGCCGAGGATGGTGCCGCCCCGATCGACGATGGAGTCCACGTGCGACGGGGTGAGGCGGACGGTCCTCGCCGGGTCGAGCAGCCCCGCGTAACCGGTCTGGATCCCGTACACCTCCCAGCCCCGGTGATGGGCTGACAGCACCACCGCGTGGATGACCGCGTTGAGGCCCGGGGCGTCGCCGCCGCCGGTGTTGATTCCGATCCGCATCGAGGTCCTCGCGCTGGTTGGAGAGCATTTCTCGTACCGCGCGGTCTCCCCTGGCGAAAGCCCGGGAGCGCGCAAGAGCTGCGCGAGGGCGTCGCCCGGAGCTTCGGGGATCGCGGCACGCGAGGTCGGGCGCGAACCACCCCGTGGGGGCGGCCCCGGGGCCAGCAGGGCCACCCGGTGGTCAGATCGCGGCCGAGCGCTCGATGGCGAGCCCTTCCACCACCCGGCACCCGGGCAGGCGCCGGAAGATCTCCGGGTCGACCCGGATCTTCGAGGACCGGCTCCCCCCGCCGACGATGACCGTCGGACGTCCGAGCACGCGCGCGTCGACGTAGAGCGGGAGGCCCTGGGGAATCGCGAAGGGAGTGACCCCGCCCAGCACCATGCCCGTCAGCCGGGCGGTCTCCTCGGCCGAGGCGAAGGAGAGCTTCTTCACCCCCAGGAGATCCGCGACCGCGTGGTTCACGTCCAGGCGGGTGGTCGCCAGCACCAGGCACAGGGCATGGACCTTCGGTTCGCGGCGGGTGGCCACCAGGATGGCGTTGGCCGAGTCCTGCGGGTCGATGCCGTACCGGGCACAGAACTCGGCCGTGTCGGCGAACGCGGGGTCGCAGACCATGACGTCATATCGAGCGCCTGCGGCATCGAGCACAGCGCGGACGCCGGATTCGATGCGGTCGTCGGCCATTCCCCACGTCTTCTAGTGGCCCCCGCTCCGGAGGTCGACTCCGGTCACGGCGCGCGTTGTCCAGCGGCGGCCCGTGCTAGGACGCGGGACTCCCCATGCCGACGTCCCTGTTCCGCCGGAAGGCCGTGGAGGCCTGCCAGGCCGACGCCGACCGCTCCGAGCACCGACTGAAGCGGTCGCTGGGGGTGCTCTCGCTCACCGCCCTCGGTATCGGGGCGGTCATCGGCGCGGGCATCTTCAGCTCGCCCGGCACGGCGGCCGCCGGGGGCAGCGGGCACGTGGCCGCGGGTCCGGCCCTGGTCCTCTCCTACCTCCTCGTGGCGCTGGCCTGCGGGTTCGCGGCGCTGTGCTACGCGGAGATGGCCTCCATGGTGCCGGTGGCCGGGAGCGCCTACACCTATGCCTACGTGACGCTGGGCGAGTTCCTCGCCTGGATCATCGGCTGGGACCTCATCCTCGAGTACGCGGTGGGGAACGTGGCCGTGGCAGTCAGCTGGGCGGACTACTTCAAGTCCCTCCTCGCCGGGCTCGGGTTGCACCTGCCGGCGTGGCTCTCCACCACGCTCGACCACGCCCAGCAGACGCCAGGCCTCATCGCCTCGGCACCCCACGTGCTCGGCGTGCCCATCATCCTCAATCTCCCGGCCGGCCTGATCGTGGCGGTGCTCACCATCCTCCTGGTGCTCGGCATCCAGGAGAGCGCGCGGGTGAACGCCGCGATGGTGATCCTCAAGCTGGTGATGGTGGTGGGCTTCGTCGCCGTGGGCGCGTTCTACGTCCGCCCCGAGCACTGGACGCCGTTCGCTCCCAACGGGCTCCACGGCATCCTCAGCGGTGCGTCGCTCATCTTCTTCGCCTACATCGGCTTCGACGCGGTCTCGACCACCGCCGAGGAGGCGCGGAACCCCCAGCGGGACATCCCCCGGGCGATGATCGCCACGCTCGCCATCTGCACCGTCCTCTACGCCGCGGTGACTCTGGTCCTCACCGGGATGGCGAGCTGGAAGGAGCTGGGGGTCGGAGACCCGCTGGCGAAGGCGCTGCAGTCGGCGGGGCTCCAGGCGCTCGCCGGCATCCTCTCCTTCGGGGCGGTGGTGGCCATGACCGCGGTGCTGCTGGTCTTCCAGCTCGGCCAGCCGCGCATCTTCATGGTGATGGCCCGGGATGGGCTCCTGCCCCCCTGGGCGGCCAAGGTGCACCCGCGCTTCCGGACCCCGTACATCACCACCATCCTCACCGGGGTGTTCGTGGGCATCCCGGCGATGTTCGTGGACATCAACGAGGCCATCGAGTTCACCAACATCGGAACGCTGTTCGCCTTCGTGCTGGTCTCGGTGGGTGTCATCGTCCTCCGGCGCACGGACCCCGGGCGCCACCGGCCCTTCCGCTGCCCCGGGGTTCCGGTCCTCCCGCTCCTGTCCATCGTCGGCTGCGGCGTGTTGATGGCTTATCTGCCGTTCATCACCTGGATGCGGTTCGTGGGCTGGCAGGTCCTGGGGATCGCGCTCTATTTCCTGTACGGACGCCGGCACAGCCGGCTGGCGGCGAGCAGAGAGGAGAGCACGTGGACGCCCACTACGAGCAGGTGATGGCCGCGCGGCAGAAGCTGGCCGACGGGCCCCCCCGGGCCTACTTCGCCTATTCCACCGTTCTGGATCCCCCGGCGTTCGAGGAGTGGCGGCACCAGCACGGCTACGACTTCTTCCAGCTCCCGCCCGGGACGCGGGCCGAGGGCCTCGATCTCGGGCTGGTCTACGACTTTCCCTCGCGGTGGTGGGGCGGACGGGTCGCGGGCCTCGAGGACCGGCCGGGCGCTGTCGTGCACGGACTGCTGTTCGAGATCGCACCGAAGGACTGGCCGATCATCCAGCACAAGGAAGGCGTCATCACGCACATGTGCGTCGAGCGCGAGGTGCGGGTTCGCACGCCGGCGGGTGAGCGGACGGCGACCGCCTTCACCACCGCCCCCGGGCGTCGCAGCCTGGATGGGCCCATCAGCGCCCGGTTCGTCGAGGCGCTCGTCCGGGGGTCGCGCGCGGCCGGATTGCCCCAGGCATGGAGCTCGTCGCTTGACGAGTCGCGCTGATCCAACGGGAAACCAGAAGACCGTGGCCAGGCCCATCAGCCAGAGAACCACCGCGTCAGGTATTCGGTGAGGGCATCCAGACTGCTGCCACCGCACCTGAACGCGATGTAGCCGTCCGGGCGGACGAGAAACTGGGCGTGCTCGCTGACGCCCAGGAGAGCGAGGGCACGACCCTCGTCGACGAGGGCTCCGGGGAAGGACTCGCGCACCAGCCGATGGAGCTGGATGAATTCGGCATGGCGCTCCGTCAATCGTGCCAGAGCTGCGTCCGCCCACGCGTGCGGGTCGCCGCAGAGCAGCAGCGAGAGATGGGGACCCACCACCGCGCGCTGCAGCGAGACCGAACGTCCGCCGAAGGTCACGCGGGCATCGGGAAGCCGGTCGCCCGCGCGTGATCCGCCACGAAGCCGGGGACGCGCTTCGGCGCTCACCGGACTCCGTCGATACCGGATCTTGAGCTCCGAGACGAAGCCGAAGGCGAGCGAGCGGAGCCACCTCGAGCCGAGGAGACGCGGCAGGAACCTCGAAACCACCACCTGGCGCACCCAGGACGCGAGGCGCCCGGCAGACATCGCCCGGACGAAGATGGAGAAGACGCGGTCCGTGGAGCGGAGCAGGGAACGACCGACCGGCCACCGCTCGGCCTCATAGGAGTCGAGCAGGCGCTCGGCGGGGACTCCGCGAATCGCCAGCGCGAGCTTCCAGCCGAGGTTCCAGGCGTCCTGGATCCCGGTGTTCATCCCCTGGGCCCCGACGGGACTGTGGATGTGAGCGGCATCGCCCGCCACGAACACGCGCCCCCGACGGTAATGGGCGATCTGCCTGTGATGAAGCCGGAAATGGCTGAGCCAGGAGGGGTCCCGGACGACGACCGAGCCTTCGGTTGGGCCGGCGACGACGGACTGAAGCTCCCCGAGCGTCAGCGATCCGACCGGCGAGTCGTCCGGAATCGAGCCATCGCTGGACGGTGACCTCCGCGTGGCCATTCCGATGACGCGCCACGTGCGGGGAGAACCGAGCGGAAAGAACAGGGCAACCCCACCCCCACCGGCGAACGAGTTGATCGCACCGGCTTCCAGAGGGCCATCTGCCTCCACGTCCCCGAGAACGAAGTCCTGCGGATAGCTGCCACCCTCGAAGGAGAAGCCTGCCGTCCGTCGGACGAAGCTGTGGGCCCCATCGCAGCCGACGAGATAGGAGGCGCGCACCCGCTCCTCGTGGCCACCGGGATGTCGGAGCACGCAGTCCACCGAGTGGTTCAGCGGCTCGAACCGCACCAGCTCGACCCCTCGTTCGATGGTGACCCCGGACCCGAAGAGGTGCTCCACCAGGATCCGCTCCGTCTCGGCCTGCGAGATGAAGAGGATGAACGGATACCGTGTGTCCTCGACGCCGACCTCGCCGATGTTCACCCTGGCGACGGGACGCGCTCCGAGGTGAAGCACCAGCCGGCTGCTGGTCCTCCCGAGAGCGACCATCGTGTCGGCGAGCCCGAGGCTGTCGAGGAGCTCGAGCGTGCGGGCCTGGACCGCGAGCGCGCGTGATTCATGGGCGCGATCGAGGGAGCGCTCGATGATGCGAAAGGGGACATCGAACCATCGCAGCTGTGCGGCGAGAGCCAGGCCCGTCGGCCCCGCGCCGATGATCAGACAGGGTGTTGTCGCGGAGGGGTCCAGCGTTCAGCTCACGGCGGTGGGGGGCCCACCCCCCGTGCCATTACCCCTACGCCCGGCGGTCGTGCGCCGGGCCGCTCCCGGGGCGGGCGGCGAAGCACGCTGTTCCACAGTTTGCACGTCCGGGCGCAGCAGAACTTGCGTCTTGCCCTGCTGGGTAGGGTGCCGCGCGCATGCGGACCCTCAGATTCATCCTGGTGGCCTTCCTGGCCGGGTGCAGCGGTGGCGTCGCCCTGACCGACGCCACCGCCCCGGCTCCTTCGGGGCCCAGCGGCGGACGACAGGCGCCCGAACCCCGTGACGCGGGAGGCGACCCGATCGACGGGAGCTCGGACGCGGGCCCCCTCGCTGGCGATCCCCAGCC
>DASROG010000215.1:0-4894 GCA_035646995.1 Myxococcaceae bacterium | reverse complement strand
TCCATGGCCCCACTACATCGTGAGCCCACCGTCCACGTCCACCGTGCGGCCGTTGAAGTACTCGCACTCGATGCAGAACCTGATCGCCAGCCAGATGTCCTCCGGCTCACCCATGCGCCCCACGGGGATGGCCGAGATCAGGGCCTCGCGCGCCCGGGCGTTCATCGACCGGGTCATCGGGGTATCGATCATCCCCGGCGCCACCGCGGTGACCCGGATCCCGAAGGAGGCGAACTCCCGGGCCCAGGTGAAGGTGTTCGCCGCCAGCGCCGCCTTGGCCGCGACGTAGTTGGACTGCCCGCGGTTCCCGTGCCGGGCGATGCTCGACATGCTCACCACCACCCCGGGCCGGGTGCCGGTATCGACCATCTTCCGCACTCCCTCGCGGACCAGCAGCGTGGCCCCGGTGAGGTTCACCGCCAGCACCGCGTCCCACTGCTCCTTGGGGAGCACGGTCACCGCGCCGGTGTGCCGGTCCTTCTTCACCAGGAGCCCATCGCGGAGGATGCCGGCGTTGTTCACCACGGCGTTCAGCCCGCCCATCGCCCCGTGCGCCCACTCGATGAAGGCGTGCACGTCCGACTCGCTGGACACGTCGAGTGTCCGCGCGTGGAGCTTGCCGCTGCTCCCCCGCGCCAGCTCCAGCGTGTCCGCGAGACCCTGAGAATTCACGTCTCCGATGGCGACCTGCGCGCCCGTCTGGCAGAGCCGGAGCGCGAAATGGCGGCCCAGCCCCTGGGCGCCGCCGGAGACGATGCACTTCACCGACGCGAGATTCATGTGAGCTTGCTCCCCTCCCGGAGCTGGCGGAACCACCGACTGTAGGGCCTCCAACCCTGGGGAGGACAGACGTTTCGGTGCGGCTGGCCTACACTGCCGTACGCACATGCGCCGACTCGTCCTCGCGGCCCTCGCGGTGCTGGCGGCCGGGGGCGCCTTCTGGCTCAGAGAGCGGAGCAGGACCTCCTCCTTCGCCCCTTACTCCGACGCGCAGCTCGACACTCTCGCCGCGGGCTATCGGGCGGTCATGCGCACGCCACCGGGACCCGGGGACGCGGCGCTCGATGCCGAGCTCTCTCTCGGGATGCTGGAGGCCGAGCAGCGCCGACGCATCCGGCTGCGGGGGCTGGCCATCCTGTCCGTCCTCGCCGCCGGAGGCGTGCTGCTCCCCGGACGCCGGCGGGCGCGGAGCGATCGCGGCGAGGAGGCGAGGCTGCGGGATGCGTTGGGCGATCCCGCCCTGGTGCTCGAGGGCGAGCGGCACAAGGCGGCGCGGCTCCTCGGGGTGACCCCCGACGCTTCCCCGGAGGTGATCGAGGCCGCGCTCGCTGCTCAGCTCGCGACGCACGACCCCGGCAAGCTGGAGGGCCTCGCGCCAGACCTCCGGCGCGTGGTGCTCGATCGGCGCGAGGCGCTCCAGCGCGCCCGGGACCTCCTGCTGGGCGGCGGAAAGGCTCCGATCGGGACCGCGTCTCAGCAGTGAGTCTGGAGCACGTTCACCAGCTCTCGCACACTGGGCGGCTTGCGCAGGACCGAGACCGCGTCGAGCCCGTCGGCGTGCCGATCGACGTCCCAGTAGGCCGAGAGCACCACCACCGGGATCGATGCGAGCCGGGGCTCCCTCCGCTGCGCCTCCCGGAAGGCCGCCCCATCCATGACCGGCATCATCAGGTCCAGCAGGATGACGCAGGGCAGATCGGGGGCACGGAGGAGGAAGTCCAGCGCCTCGGCACCGTCGCTCGCTCCCACCGCGTGGAACCCGTGGTCCTCGAGGATCTCGATGAGCGCCTGGCGGATGTCGATGTCGTCCTCGACGACCAGCACGGTGTGGCTCATCGAGCGCCCTCGGCAAGGGGCCCCCGCGGCAAGCGGATGACGAAGTGGGCGCCCTTCGGGCGGAGCCGCGAGAGCTGGATGTCTCCGCCGTGCGCGTCGACGATCTGCCGGGCGACGTAGAGCCCCAGCCCCAGGCCGCCGAAGTTGCGCATCGAGGCCGCACGCTCGAACCGAAGAAAGATGCGGTCCCATTCCGACTCGGCGATCCCCGGACCGCCGTCGGACACGGTGAGCGTCACCTCCTGCTCGTTCCCGCTCAGCGCGATCTCGACCGGAGTGCCCGCGGCATACTTCAGGGCATTGGCCAGGAGATTGGTGACCACCTGCTCGATGCGCAGCCGGTCCCAGCGGCCCTCCAGCACGCCCTCGGAGCGGACGGTGACCACCGAGCCTGCGCGGAGGGCGTGCTCCCGGAAACGCTCGACGATCTCCTGCACCGCCGACGTCAGGTCGAACTGGCTGGGGCTGAGGCTGAGGCTGCCGGTGGTGATCCGCGACACGTCGAGGAGCGTGTCCACCAGGGTGACCAGCCGCTCTCCGCTCCGGCAGGCCCGCTCGATCTTCGCCTTGATCCGGGGATCGAGCCCTTCGGGACGCTCCAGAAGAGCCTGCAGCTGGAGCTGCACGGCGCTCAGCGGCGTGCGCAGTTCGTGGGCGGCGATGGAGAGGAACTCGTCGCGGAGCCGCACCGCCTCCTCGGCATGGGCGAGCCGGAGCTGCTCCTCCTGCGCGCGGAGGCGCTCGGTGAGGTCGCGGGTCACCTTGGCGAAGCCCGTCAACCGGCCCTGGTCGTCCAGGAGGGCGGTGATCACCACGTCCGCCCAGAAGCGGGTGCCGTCCTTCCGGACCCGCCAGCCCTCGCTCTCCACCCGGCCGTCGCGGACGGCCTGCGTCAGCAGGCTCGCGGGAAGGCCTCGGGCGAGATCCTCGGGCGTGTAGAACCTCGACATGTGCTGGCCGATGATCTCCTTGGCGCTGTAGCCCTTGGTCTGCTCGGCTCCGGCGTTCCAGGTCTCGATCTTCCCCGAGGGATCGAGCATGAAGATCGCGTAGTCCTTGACGCTGGAGACCAGCGCCCGGAAGCGCTCCTCGACGGAACGAGGGCTCACCGCATCCGACGGCTCGGGATGGGCAAGGATCGCCGTGTCCGACGGTGAGGAGGTCATCCGGGGATGAATACCCGAGCCTGACACCGAACAGTCCCCCGCGCCCGTTCCCGGCGGCTCGGTGCGTTCAGTGAACGGCAGAAGGTCGCGGTCGACTCACGCTGCGGGTAAACTCCGCGCGAACCCGGGAACGCGGCGCTGCAAGCGTCAGGGACCGGGACCGGGCGCTTCGGTCCCGGTCGACTCCGCCGATGCGAACGTCCCGGGCCGCTCTCGTCCTCGTCGCGCTCCTTGCCGGGAGACTCGCGCCGGGCAACGACGACGAGGCGCTCCTCCGCGATCTGGAGCGGATGGCGCAGCCACAGGGAGGCGGCTCCGCCTCCCCGGAGCAGCTGCGGGCGCTGGTCACCGAGATGCTTCCCCGGGTGGGCAAGGTGATGCGCCTGCCCACTCCGGCCCGCATCGACGTGAAGGTCGTCTCCCGGGACGAGGCGCGGACGGCGCTGCTCGAGGTGCTTCGACGCGACTACCCGGGTGATCTGCTCGACCGTCTCTCGGAGAGCCTGGCCGCGGTGAAGCTGGTGGCGCCCGGAACGGACCTCCGCCGGGAGGCCCAGGCGCTCTACGCCGACAACGTGTCCGGGTTCTACGATCCGCACCGGCGCCGGCTGTACCTCCTGTCGGATCAGCCGCTGGCCGCCCAGGGGCTCATCGTGGCCCACGAGCTGGCCCACGCGGTCCAGGACGAGGCGGTCCGCCTGGACGCGGCATCGCAGAAGGTGCGCGCCTCGGAGGACGCGCAGCTGGCCCTCTCCGCGGCCATCGAAGGTCAGGCCCAGCAGGTCGCGGCGCTGGTGCTGGCCGGCGACAATTCGAGCGGGGAAGAGGGCCTCGACCTCGGCAGCCTGCTCACCGACTCCGCCGCGCTGGGGGCGGAGATGGCCGGCGGCCAGGCCTCGGTCCCCTGGCTGGGGCTCCAGCTGTCCTTTCCCTACGCCTCCGGGGCGAGCCTGGTCTCGGCGCTGCGCACGCCGGACGACCCGGCGGCGACCTCGCTGCTGCGCCGCCTCCCGCGCTCCACCGCTCAGGTGCTGGACCCGGCGCTGTACCGCGCCGACGAGCGGCCCAAGGAGGCGCGCCTCGATCTCGCCGCCCGGCTCCCCGGCAGCGCCCCGGTCTACGCCACCACCCTCGGAGCGGCGAACCTCAACCTCTTCGGAGACCTCCATGGGGGCGGCGACCTCGGGCGCGGCTGGCGAGGGGACCGTTTGGAGACCGTGCGCCTCGGCGGCCAGCTCTGCGCGGCGTGGGCAGTGGCCTTCTCCTCTCCCGAGCAGGCGGAACGGCTGGTCAAGGCCTGGAGCGGAGCTGGGGGTTCGCGCTCCCTCGTCCGTCGGAGCGGCAGCGTGGCGTTGCTCGTGGAGAACGTCCCACCCGAGCGCGCGGAGCAGTTGTTGACCACCGCCGCCGCCGCGTTCCGCTGAGGAACCGTCCGCTCCGGACGCCGGCCCTACTTCGCGCCCTTCGGCGGCGCGGACAGCTGGCGGATGTAAGCCACGACCGATTTGACCTCGGCGGCCGAGAGCTTCGTCGCCGGCATGTCCTTGGACAGCCCCTTCGCCGGACCGCCTGCGGTGATGACCGCCGCCAGGAAGTCGTCCGAGCGCTTGGAGAGGACGGCCCGGTCGGTGAAGTCCGGAGGCTTGGGGTCGAAGTACGCCGCGTCCTCGCCGTCGCCCTTCCCGGTCCCCCCGTGGCAGCTCTTGCAGTCGCGGTCGTAGATGGTCTTCCCCGGCGCCGCGTCGGGCTTCGCCGCCCCCGCGGCCAGGGCCATGCCCCCGGCGAGGACCGCCGCCAGCGCGACAGGCCGCATCGTGCTCCGGACCCGCATCGGGACACCCTCCTTCCGGGAGCCCCGGCCGGGCGACCCGTGCAGCGAGCCTAGCCTGCTC
>DASROG010000214.1:0-2079 GCA_035646995.1 Myxococcaceae bacterium | reverse complement strand
CACCTCTGCTGCTGCGCCCCGCCCGATCCGGCGTGCCGCCGCACCCGCCGAGGCCGGCGCGGACCTCGACGGCCGCTACACCCGCGGCGAGGCCATCGGAGGCGGCCCGCTCGGCTCGGTACACCGGGGCAAGCACGTCGGCCTGGGGACGGACGTCTGCATCAAGGAGCTGAAGGACATCTTCGGCTACTTCTCCTTCCTCCAGCGTGGCGACGTGCTGAAGCGGCTGAAGCGCGAGTTCTGCGCCCAGGCCCAGGTCCGGCACCCGGCGGTGGTGGCCATCATCGACCAGGCCGTCGACGGGACGCGGCCGTACGTCGTCATGGAGCTGCTGAACGGGTCGCTCCGTGACCGGCTCGAGCGCGCGGGAGGGAAGAGCCTTCCGGTCGCCGAGTCGATCCGCACCTTCCTCCAGCTCTCCTATGCCCTGCGCGCCGCCCACGCGATCGGGCTAACCCACCACAACGTCAAGCCGGAGAACGTGCTCTTCGACGCCTACGGCAACGCCCGGCTCGGCGACTTCGGAATGTCCCGCGTCATCGAGGTGGAGCCGGGCAAGGGCCTGCCCCAGGTCTTCGTCGGCACGGGCTCGCTCAGCTACCTCGCACCGGAGCTCATCACCCGGAAGGACGCCGGCCCGGCCGCGGATGTCTACGGCCTCGGCATCCTCCTCTACGAGATGCTGACCGGTGGCATTCCCGGCCGCCGCTCGCCGCTGCCCTCGGAGGTGAACGCCGAGGTGCCGAGCAAGCTGGACCCCATCTTCGACAAGATGACCCAGGACCGGCGCGAGTCCCGCTACCCGGACTTCGACGCGATGCTGGACGAGTTCTACGGCGCGTTCAGCGACGGCGAGTTCCTGCACCGGGGTGACCTGGTGCTCTCCTCGGAACCCCCCGGGGCCTGAGCAGCCGAGGGGACGATGGTCGACTCCGAGCTCCTCGTCGGTGCGCGCCTCCTGGCTTCCGGGACGTGGCGCGCCTCGCACGAGGCGTTCGAGACCGCCTGGCGGAGGAGCCAGGGACAGGGACGCGACCTTCTCCAGGCGCTGGCCCAGCTCGCCGCCGCTCTTCTGAAATGGAGCGAGGGACAGCTCGAGCCGGCAGCCACCATCCTGGGACGGGTGAGGCAGCGGCTGGAGGGGCTCCCCTCGCAGGTGTCGCGGGTGGACGTGGAGACGCTGGAGTCGACGGTGCTCGAGCTCCAGGAACGGCTGGCGCTCCGCGAGCCCGCGCCGGCGCAGGTCCGTGTTCCGCTCGGGGAGGGCGCGGCGGCGGCTCCAGCCGACCGGGTGGGTGTCGGCGCCCCCTGCCCGTACTGCGGCGAGCGGGTCACGGTGCACGTCGAGCCGACCGGAATGTCCCTCGAGCAGTACGTGGAGGACTGCCCGGTCTGCTGTCGCCCCTGGGTGGTCCACGTGGAGCGCGCCGCCGGCCGGCCCACGGTCACGCTCGCCCGTGAGGACGACTGAGGGCCGTCCCTCCGAGCGGAAGCACGCAAAACGAGCTTTCCAAGGAAACTCGGTGCCTCGAAGGTGTCAAACACCTTCGATCACACTCCGATCCCCGTCGCGTCCCCCAAGTCCGCGGAATCCGGACGGAAAGTGAGCGGGTCGGCCCGAGCCCCGCGCCTCAGGGCACCGGTCGAAATGGGGCCCACCGTGGCACGTCTTCGGGGCGCCCCGTCTCGGAGGTGGCCCGTGGTCCGTCCGCTCCTGGTCTCCCTCGCCGTCCTCGTTTCCGCGCCCGCCCTGGCCGAGGAGTGCGTGGTCACCGCCGGCCCGCGGGACCGGGTGAGCCGCGGGAAGCCGGTGGTGGTCGAGCCGGGCGAGTCGCTGGAGAGCGTCATGGCTCTCGACGGGGACGTGGTGCTCCGCCGCGGCGCGCGGGTGAAGTCCGCGGTGGCGGTCAACGGGAACGTCATCCTCGAGCCCGGGGCGAAGGTCACCGACACCGCCGCCAGCTTCGGCGGGCAGATCCGGGTCTCCCCCGGCGCGAAGATCGCCGGGCACCGGCTGCAGCTCTCCGATGGGTTCCAGCTCCGGGGCGAGGACGGGAAGGACCTGGGCCTGGCCGTCAC
>DASROG010000213.1:0-5255 GCA_035646995.1 Myxococcaceae bacterium | reverse complement strand
CCTCTACCCAGCGGGTGACCTTCACGTAGGCACCCGGAGGCTCGACGGCGGTGGGGAGGTCGCGAAGCACGCGCTCGGTGGAGGGGCGGGGTTCGGCCACGGTCCGGAGCGCCGCGCGGATCTGGAGCGAGGGCCGCGGAGCGGGGTGGCCCCGAGGCGGCGCAGCGTCGGCGGTAGCAGGGGCCAGGAAGAGGGCCGCGACCAGTGCCAGGGTCCGGAGAGGGTGCATCAGGGTCGACGGTGTGCACCCTTCGCTGGCGGGGGAAGTTGACAGCCGCGAGCCGTCCGCTGGCAGACGATGACGGACGTGACTAGGACTGCCGGCCATGCGTCATGGAGCCTCGAGACAGGGGGATGGGCTGCAGCTGGCCGTGTGGGCGCCCAGGGCCGAGCGCCTCGCGCTGCGGTTACCGCAAGGGCTCCGGCCGCTCGTGCCTGGCCCGGACGGCTGGTGGACCCTGGACCTGCCGCGGCTGCCCTCCGGCACGCCGTACGCCCTGGTCTTCCCCGACGGGCGGGAGCGGCCGGACCCGGCTGCCCGGGCCCAGGTGGGCGACGTGCACGGGCCCTCCGCCCTGTTCGACCCCGGGGAGTTCCGCTGGACGGACGCCGCGTGGACCGGCGTGCCCTCCGAGGCGCTGGTCTTCTACGAGCTCCACGTCGGGACCTACACCGACGCCGGCACGCTGGACGCGGCCGCCGAGCGGCTATCGGAGCTGGTGGACCTGGGTGTCACCTGCGTGGAGCTGATGCCGGTGCAGCCCTTCGGCGGGGCGCGCAACTGGGGCTACGACGGGGTGCTCCTCCACGCGGTGCACGGTGCCTACGGCGGCCCGGCGGCCCTGCAGCGGTTCGTGGACCGGGCACACGCGCTCGGGCTGGGCGTGTGTCTCGACGTGGTCTACAACCACCTCGGTCCGGAGGGGAACTACCTGGGCGAGTTCGGGCCGTACACCACCTCGCGGCATCGCTCTCCCTGGGGCGATGGCATGAACTACGACGGGTCGGACTCGGCGCCGGTGCGCGCGTACATGGTCCAGGCCGCCCGGTCCTGGATCGAGGACTTCCACGTGGATGCGCTCCGGCTCGATGCGGTCCACGCCATCGTCGACGACAGCCCGGACACTCTGGTCGCGGAGATCGTGCGCGAGGTGCACCAGGCCTCCTCCGGCCGCGCGAAGGTGATCGCCGAGAGCGACCTGAACGACCGCCGGGTGGTGGACCCCCCTCCGTCCGGCTGGGGGTGCGACGCCGCGTGGGCGGACGACTTCCACCACGCCGTCCACGCCCTGGTCACCGGTGAGCGCGGCGCCTTCTACGCCGACTTCGGGGACCCGCAGCAGCTGGTGACCGCCCTCGAGCAGGGCTTCGTCTACCAGGGCCAGCGCTCCCGCTTTCGCGGCAGGGCGCACGGGACCGGGACCTCGGGGCTCCTGCCGCGCCAGTTCGTGACCTGCCTGCAGAACCACGACCAGGTCGGCAACCGGCCCACCGGCGAGCGGCTCGCGAGCCTCGTCCCCTCGGAGGCGCTCGAGCCGCTGGCCACCTTGCTCCTGCTCGGTCCAGGGCTGCCGCTCCTCTTCATGGGGGAGGAGCACGGCGAGACCCGCCCCTTCCTGTACTTCACCAGCCACACCGACCCGGGCCTGGCGAGGGCCGTGTCCGAGGGACGCCGGGCGGAGTTCATCTCCGAGGCGGGGGAGGTGCCGGACCCCCAGGCGGAGGAGACCTTCCGCGACTCACGACCAAGACGGGAGGGAAACCCCGCGCTCCGGGAGCACTACCGGCAGATGCTTGCCATCCGCCGCCGGTACCTGGACCGCATCGGCTCCGAGTGGCCGCGGGTCCGCCGCGAGGGGCGCGCCTACCGGCTGGAGCGTCCAGGTCTCACCGTCAGTGTGAACCTGGGTCCGGAGCGCGCGATGGGGCTCCCGGGCTGGGGCTGGGAGGTCTCGCCGAGATGAGCGTGCAGTACGACGATGCGGTGTTCCGGGAGCTGGTGGAGGCCTGGAAGCGCGGCGAGGTCGTCGAGGCGCCGCCGCCCGGCACGCTCGAGCCGCTCCGGCCGGGCGACGTCACGCCGCTCCCCCCCAGGGGAAGCCCCGAGCACGTCCGGCTCGCCGCGCTGGGCGAGGAGCTGCTCCGGGCGGGGAAGGTGGCAGCGCTCGTGGTGGCCGGCGGCGCCGGGACGCGCTTCGGCGGGGCGGTGAAGGCCCTGGTCCCGGTCGTCGAGGACCGGACCTTCCTCGATCTCAAGCTCCTCGACGTGGAGCGGACCGCCGAGCGGGTGGCGCGGCCGGTCCCGGTGGCGCTGATGGTCTCGTTCCTCACCGAGCAGGGAATCGCCGAGCACCTGGCCGCCCACCGCCCGCGCGTGCCGGTGCTGCCGTTCCTCCAGGCGCATCTGCCGCGGCTCACGCCGGAAGGAGCGATCGCCCGCGAGCCTCCCGGCGAGCCGTCGCTCGCCCCGAGCGGCCACGGCGACGTGTTCCGGGCGCTCCGTGCGAGCGGCGTGGGGCAGCGGCTTCGAGATCTGGGCGTGGAGCACGTCTACTTCTCCAACGTGGACAACCTCGCGGCCACGCTCGACCCGGTGGTGCTCGGGATGCACGCTGACGGGGGCGCGGCGATGACCGTGGAGGTGACTCCGCGCCGCGCGCCCGACGGAAAGCTCGACGTGGGAGCGGCGCCGGTGCGCGTCGGGGGGCAGCTCCAGCTGGTGGAGAAGGTGGACCCCGCTGCGCACGCCACCATCTCCACCAACAACATCACCTTCCGCCTCGCACCCCTGCTCGAGGCGCCGATCCCGGTGCCCTATCGGGCGGTGAAGAAGGCGGTCGATGGGGCGCCGGTCATCCAGTTCGAGCAGGTGACTGCCGAGGCGTCCAGCCTCCGCCGGCCGGACGGCACGCCGCTGCTTCCGGTCAGGTTCATCGAGGTGCCGCGGGGCGAGCCGGCCACCACCCGGTTCGAGCCGGTGAAGGCCCCGGGGGACCTTCCCCCCGTGGCCCGGCGCATCCGCGGTCTCCTCGGGCTCTAGGGGGACGGCCAGGGTGTGGATGACCCCGCCGGCCGCGATGGTTGCGCCGAACCTCCCCCCGGGGCCCGGAGCGCCGCCCCGGCGTACGGGGCCATGGACGCCCCCCGTGGCCCGCGCCTAGAGTCCGTCGCCAATCCGGCGTGGACCAGGGCCCTGGACCGACATCAGGGTCCGCCATCGGGGTCCACTGGCGCTCCCGGGGGAGCAGGAACGGATGCGTTCGACCGTGGTGTGGTGGATTGCAGCGCTGTCCGTGGGCCTGCTGGGTGCAGCGCCCCCGGAAAAGGACGCCTGGACGCTCACCAAGGTCCAGGGCGGCGGATGCCGGCTGGACTCGGACAAGGGCACGCTGAGCGACGGCTACCAGAAGACCACCGCGCAGATCCGGGTCACCCCCACCGAGGTGCGCGTGGTGAGCGAGTCGACGTTCGACGACAGCAAGGGCGACCTGTCGATTCAGGTCGACAAGCAGGAGGGGGTGAAGGCCGACGCGCTCGACGGCGCGAAGGCAGTGGTCTTCAAGGGCCCCGCCGCGGGCACGCTCGTCGCCCAGTTCAAGGCCGGGCTGAGGGCCAACGTGACCCTACGGTTCTGGCCAACCTGGCCCGAGACCGGCACCCACTCCATCGTGGTGAGCCTCATCGGCTTCACCCGGGCGTGGGACGAGATGCAGGCGAACTGTCGCTGAGGGGAGGGACGTCATTCACATGGGGCTGCGACTCAAGTTCAACCTGGTGCTCATCCTGGTCTTCGCCCTCGGGCTCGCGGCCTCCGGCTACGTGTCCAAGCGAATCCTGGAGGCCAACGCGCAGGAAGAGGTGACCCGCAACGCCGAGCTGATGATGGGCGCGGCGCTCGCGGTCCGCGGTTACACCTCCAAGCAGGTGAAGCCGCAGCTCGAGTTGCAGCTGATGCGGGCCTTCCTGCCACAGTCGGTGCCGGCCTACGCAGCGACGGAGATGTTCAACACCCTCCGCCAGCAGCACCCCGAGTACACCTACAAGGAAGCGACGCTGAACCCGACCAATCCCCGCGACCGCGCCGTGGAGTGGGAGGCGGACATCGTCCAGCAGTTCCGGAACGACGCCGGTCGGACGGAGATCCGCGGAACGCGCGACACGCCCACCGGCAGAGCCCTGTACCTGGCCAAGCCGCTGAAGATCTCCGACCCGGGGTGTCTGCCCTGTCACGACACGCCTGACACGGCCCCGAAGTCCATGGTGGCGCACTACGGGACGGCGAACGGGTTCGGCTGGAAGCTGGGCGAGACGGTGGGAGCGCAGATCATCTCGGTCCCGATGTCGGTGCCGCTGGCCAAGGCCGACCAGGCGTTCCGGACCTTCATGACCTCGCTGGTGGGCGTGTTCCTCCTCGCCTTCATCGTCCTCAACGTCGTCCTCTCCATCCTCGTCATCCGGCCGATCGTCCGCATGTCCAGGGCGGCCGACGAGGTGAGCACCGGCAACTTCGACGTGCCGGAGTTCTCGGTGGGGAGCCGCGACGAGATCGGTGTGCTGGCGACGTCGTTCAACCGGCTCCGGCGGAGCCTGGAGAAGGCGATGAAGCTGTTGGAGTAGACTGTCGGCCGTCGCCCGGCTCCGGAGTGGAATGAGCGATCACGGCCCCAGGACGTTCGTCGGGACTCTGGTGTTCCTCGATGTCCTCGACCCGCGCCCTGATGCCCTGGAGTGCGTGCAGGAGGCGGCCGCGCGCGCGGTGGGCCACCTCGAGTCCGAGGACGTGCTCTGCGTTCCGCACCCCCGGGGGCTGGTGCTGGTCTTCCCCGGAGACCCGGAGGACGGCCTCTTCGTGGCGCTGGGGCTCCGCGACGCGCTGGAGCACGAGGCCGCCTCCCGCAACGGCTTCGGGGCGCGGATGTCCATCCACCTCGGCCCGGTCCGGATCGTCCAGGGCGTCGCCCAGGGCGAGGGGCCCACGGTGGGCGGGCAGCTCGCCGCGGTGGCGACGCCCGGGCAGATCCTCGCCAGCCGCTCCTTCTACGAGGTGGTGTCCTCGCTGAGCGCCGAGCACAGGGCGCTGCTCCATCCCATCGGGCGGCGGCGCACCTCGGACGGCAAGGAGGTCGACCTCTACGAGCTGGGGTCGCACGTCGAGCGGGAGGTGGAGGTCACCTGGCCCACCGTCCGCACGCCCGTACCCGGCGTCGCCGCGGCCGCTCCTCCGCCGGTGCTGCACCCCATTCCCCTGGTGACCC
>DASROG010000212.1:0-14001 GCA_035646995.1 Myxococcaceae bacterium | reverse complement strand
GAAGTAGGCGGCGCCGGCCAGCACGTTCTCGCCCTCGGCGAGCGCCACCAGCGTTCCCCACAGCGGCACCCGCCGGATGAAGGTCTTCGTGCCGTCGATCGGGTCGAGGATCCACCTCCGGCGTGCGTCGGGCCGGGTGGTGCCGAGCTCCTCGCCGAGGATGCCGTCCTGGGGAAAGTGCTTCTCCAGCCAGGCCCGCGCGGCCTCCTCGGCCTGGCGATCGGCGACCGAGACCGGCGTCCCGTCGCCCTTGGTCTCCACCGTGACGCCTCGGTGGTAGTGGCGCAGCGCCACCTCCCCGGCAACCCGGGCCACCGCCTCCGTCGCCTCCATCCACGACCGTGCCTCGCTCATCACGCCTCACCACGCACCGGCACGCCGGCGGCGGAGGCGGTGGCCCGGGTGGCGGGGGAGGTGGCGCTCCGCCACTACCACCGCGGCGTCACGGTGGAGACCAAGGGCGACGGGACTCCGGTCTCGGTCGCCGATCGCCAGGCCGAGGAAGCAGCGCGCGAATGGCTGGGGAAGCACTGTCCCGAGGACGGCATCCTCGGCGAGGAGCTGGGGACCACCCGGCCCGACGCCCGCCGGAGGTGGATCCTCGATCCGATCGACGGGACGAAGACCTTCGTCCGGCGGGTCCCGCTCTGGGGGACGCTGGTCGCGCTGGCGGAAGGGGAGAACGTCCTCGCCGGTGCGGCCTACTTCCCGGCGGTGAACGAGCTGCTGGTTGCGGCCCAGGGCGGTGGCTGTCTCTGGAACGGCAAGCCGGCGCGGGTCTCGGGGGTGTCGCGGCTGTCCGAGGCGGTGGTTCTGACCACCGACGCCCGGATGGGCACGCCGGCCCAGGTGCGTGCGCTCGACGACCTCTGCTCCCGCGCGGGACTCGTCCGTACCTGGGGGGATTGCTACGGCTACCTCCTCGTGGCCACCGGCCGCGCCGAGGCGATGGCGGACGCGCTGATGGCTCCCTGGGACGCGGCCGCGCTGCAGCCGATCATCGAGGAAGCAGGCGGGGTGTTCTCCGACTGGAGCGGCCGGCGGACGGCGTTCGGCGGCAACGCCGTCGCGAGCAACGCGGCGCTGGCGGCGGAGGTGCGCGCTGCGCTCGGAGGCCCGAGATGACGCTCGACTTCAACAAGGGCGGAGGACGGATCACCGTCGTGACGCGGGATGCACGGACCGGGGCGGTGCTGATGGTCGCACACGCCGATCGGGAGGCCATGGCCCGCACCGAGTCGACCGGAGAGATGCACTACACCTCCCGGACGCGTGGGCTGTGGCGGAAGGGCGAGACCAGCGGGAACGTCCAGAAGGTGGTCCGGCTCACGGCGGACTGTGACTCGGACGCGGTGCTCGCCGACGTGGTCCCCGCCGGCCCTGCCTGCCACGAGGGGACGGTCTCCTGCTTTCGCGAGGCGGGCGAGGCGTCGGGCGCATTCGCACGGCTCGACGTGGTGGTGCGCTCGCGCGCGGAATCGGGGAGCGAAGGGAGCTACACCCGGAAGCTCCTGGCAGACCGCAACCTGCGGTTGAAGAAGCTCGGGGAGGAGATGGTGGAGCTCGTCACCGCCTGCGCGGACGGCGACCGGGAGCGCGCGACGGAGGAGGCAGCGGACGTGGTGTACCACCTGACCGTCGCGCTGCGGGCGCTCGGCCTGGGGCTCGGGGAGCTCGGCGCCGCGCTCGACCGTCGCGCGCGCTGACGATGCGCGCCGAGCGGAGCCGTCACGAAGCTCGCCCGCGCGGGCGCCGACCTGGTTCCCCACCCGACCGGTCTGCCCGCATCCGACGAGGGGCCTCTTCCGTACATCGTGGCGGGGACGCCGCTTGCGCAGAGCGCCTGCCCTCTGAAAGAAACGCCGCCCTGTGACGCACCAGGAGTTCCTCGACCAGGTCGACGCCTACGCCCTCGGTGCCCTCGAGTCGGGGGAGGCGCGTGCGCTCGAGCAGCATCTGACCGGCGAGGGCCCCCATCCGCTCTGCGAGGCGGCGCTGGCCCGGGCCCGGGAGACGGTCGCGACGCTCGCCGCCGACCTCAAGCCGGTCAGCCCACCTCCGCGGGTCTGGGAGGGGATCGCCCGGGCCATCGCGCAGGGCCAGGAGTCCGCTCCACGTGCACCGGCCCCCGCATCGCCCCGTTTGCCGGTGAGCGCGCCGGCTGGTGAGGCTGGCAAGGCCCTCCGTCGGACTCCCCCCTGGACCTACGCCATTGCCGCCGCGGCGGTGGTGATGCTGGTTCTCGGTGGGATCAACGTCCGCGACGCGCGCCAGTCGGCCGCCATGGCCGGCGCCTCCGCCGCCGAGTGCGCCCGCGAGCTCGCCGAGGCGCGCATCGACGTGCTGAGGAAGGAGGACGCGCTCCAGCTCCTTCTCGAGCCGGGAACGCAGATCGTCTCGCTCAAGCCATCCCCGGGCCCGCCGACTCCCCTCGCGCAGGGCACGGGCGTCGTTCTCTTCAACCCGCGCGGTCGCGCCCTCTTCCTCGGGAAGAGCTTCGCCGCGCAGGCCACGCGCGACTACGAGCTGTGGCTCATCCGCGATGGGAAGCCGATCGCCGCAGGGCTCTTGCCTCCCGGCCCGGACGGCCGGGTCTTCTCCGAGGTTCGCCCCGACGTCCTGACCGGGGGTCGCCCGGCGGCCTTCGCCGTCTCCGTCGAGCCGAAGGGTGGCGAGCGGGTCGCGCCGAGGGGCCCGATCATCCTCACCGGAGCGGTTGCCGCGCCATGACCCGGCCCGCCGAGGACCGAACCGTGCTCGACGCGGTCCGGCGCGGGGATCAGCGCTCCCTCGAGGAGCTGTACCGGCGTCACTCGCCCAGGCTCTACGGCCTCCTGCTCCGCATGCTTCGCGAGACCGCGGACGCCGAGGAGATCCTCCAGGAAACCTTCGTCGACGCCTGGAGGCGGGCAGGGGAGTACGCGGCGTCGCGAGGCTCGGTCGAGGCCTGGCTCATCACCATCGCCCGCAGCCGGGCCATCGACCGCATCCGCAACCGCGGCGCTCGGCTCCGTCTGGTGAAGCAGAGCGAGCAGCTCGCGAGCGCCGATGCTCCTCAGCCGGAGCCTCCCGACGTGCACGCTCAGACCCGGCTCCGGAAGGCCCTCGGCACGCTGCCACCCGAGCAGCGCCGGGCCCTCGAGCTCGCGTACTGGGAGGGGCTGTCGCAGAGCGAGATCTCCCGCGAGACCGGTGACCCGCTGGGCACGGTGAAGACGCGGGTCCGGCTCGGTCTGCAGCGGCTCGCCGAGCTCCTCGCCGGCTGAGAGTCCATACTTCGGGTGAGCTCCGAGGCCGAAGGCCGTCCAGGCCTCGACCGTCGAGCGGGTCCCCGGCGCACGACGCAATCGCAAGTTCGGGGACAGCGCGTGCGAGTCGGAAAAGCCGCAACTCGTTGATTCCTGGTCCCCCGATCACTCGCAGTCGGCGTGTGAATGCTATTGCGTCGTGAGCTCGAGACCCCTCGACCCCGGAGACACCGCACCTGACATCCGAACTGCAGACCGCTCCGTATCGTGGTCGTGCGTGCCTCGCGCCCGTCCAGCCGACGCCACCGGTCCTTCCTGCTCGCCGTCGTGCTCCTCGCTCCTGCTCTGGGACAGGCGCACGCGCTGCGACTCTCCCGCGGTGACTGGTCGCTCGAGCCCGGGACGGTCGAGGCGCGACTGACCTTCTTCCGGGGTGAGCTGCCGATGCTCGCTCCGGACGGTCTCGACGAGGCCGCCGTGGAGGCTGCGGCGCTCGGCCAGGTCGCATCGTCGGTGCAGGTCCGCGCGGCCGGCGAGCCCTGTGAGCTGGCCCGGAGCGCCTCTCGCCCGGTGGAGGAGGACGGCGTGCGGTTCGACCTGCGCTGGCGCTGCCCGGCGGCCGCACCGCGGTGGAGCGTGGTGCTGCCGTTCGTTGCCGATCTCTCGCCCGGTCACACCCACCTGGCCCGGGTCACCGCCGGTGGGCACGTGATGGAGCGGGTCGCCCGGGCCTCGGCGCCGGGCTTCGGGGTCGAGGCGACGCCCTCCGCCCTGAGCGAGGCAGGGCGGTTCCTGCGCCTGGGCATGGAGCACATCTTCACCGGCTGGGATCACCTCGCCTTCCTGCTGGGGCTGCTGCTGCTCGGCGGTTCCCTGTCTCGGCTCGCCGGGATCGTCAGCAGCTTCACCATCGCTCACTCGGTGACGCTCGCTCTCGCGGCACTGGGGGTGGTCTCGATCCCCGCCTCGATCGTCGAGCCCGCGATCGCCGCCAGCGTCGTCGCCGTCGCTGCGGAGAACCTCTGGGCGCTCCGGCCCGGCGCCGATGGGTCCTCGCGCGTCGCCGAGGCCGTCCGTCGCCGCTGGCGCATCACCTTCTGCTTCGGCCTGGTGCACGGCTTCGGGTTCGCCGGCGCGCTCCAGGAGCTCGCGCTACCCCGGGCGGCGCTCGCGGCGGGCCTGGTCTCCTTCAATCTCGGAGTGGAGCTCGGGCAGCTCCTGGTGATTCTCGCCGTCGTCCCGCTGTTCCGACTCGCCCGGCGACACACCCTCGCGCGCGTACGCGCGGCCCCGGCGCTCTCCTGGGCCCTCGCCGGCCTCGGAGTGCTCTGGCTCGGCGAGCGCATCGCCGGGCTCGCGTAGCGACGGACATCCGGACCTCGGCCCGGTCCGTATCTGCGGGCGTCACAGGCAACCAAGGAGGTTCCGATGAAGAGACGGGTCGCGTGGTCCGGCGCCATGGCGCTGGCCCTCGCCATCGTAGGCTGCAGCAAGGACGAGGCTCCGCCGCCGCCGCCGGCGTCGGGAGACGGGACCGTCAGGTCCGTCGCCGCCGCGGTGAGCGGCGGCGACACCTTCCGGTTCCCGCTCGACGCGACGCTGAGCCCGGACGGAAGGACGGCCTACTTCACCGCCCTGATGGACGAGGGCGCGGCGCTGTTCAGCGTTCCCGCCTCCGGCGGGATGCCCACCCGGCTGGCCGACCTGGTCTCACCGGGACCGGTCGACGTGACCGGGGACGGGCGGACGCTGGTGATCGCCGATCCCGGCGTGGAGACGAGCTCTGGCGCACTCGGGGCGATCGTCACCGTGTCCGCATCGGGCGGCACGCCGAGCGTCCTCGCCGGCACCGAGGGAACGCTCCCCCGGGGGCTCGCGGTCGCAGGACACCGCGTCGTCTTCACCGGCAGCGACCCCGCCGACGGAGCTCCGGCCGTTCTCGAGACCTCCGCGAGCGGCGGGGGGCTCTCCACCCTGCTGAGGTCCGGGCTGCTCGATCCCTCCGGGGTGGCCATCGCTCCGGGAGGCGAGGTGTACGTCCTCGATGCCGAGGCCGACGGCGCGAGCACGCGCCGCCTGCTCAAGGTCTCGTCGGGCGCCGCGTCGGAGCTGGTGAATGGCTTGCGCGTGGGCTTCCCGGCCGGTCTTGCCGTCGTCGAGAACGGGCGCAACCTCCTCCTCGCGACCACCGACGCGAGTACCGGAAAGGCGCAGCTCGAGCGGTGGACGAGCGCCGGAGTTCGCGCCGGCGATCCGGTGGGCACGACCATCGGAGACTTTGATGAGCCCGCCGGGCTTCACCGCGCCGCCCAGGCGGACAGCTACGCCTACGTCGACTCCGGAGCGAGCGGCAGCGGCGCCGTCTTCGTCATCAACCCTCAGTAGTTCTTTCCCCGAAGGAGAACACCGTGATGCGTTTCCGTTCCCGTCTCACTGGCCTGCTGCTGGCTGGCCTGCTCTCACCGTTGATGGCGCTGGCCTCGAGCCACCGGGAAGCCCCGGCGATCTCGTTCGACCCCGCGGCCGACAACACCGACCTCTGGGCGTGGATCAAGCCTGGAACTCACGACCGCCTGTACATCGTCGCGGCCTACAACCCGCTCGAGGAGCCTTCCGGCGGGCCGAACTTCCACAAGTTCTCGGACGACGTGCTCTACGAGGTGCACATCGTCCGCGGAGTCTCCAGCCTGGCTGACGCCATCACCTACGAGATCCGCTTCCGGACCGAGCCGCTCACCCGGGTGGACGTGGCGGACCTGACCAAGGGGCCGGGAGGCGGCAAGGAGTTCTTCGCCCAGCTCTCCGGCTCGGTCGGCTTCCAGAAGCAGACCTATACCGTAACCAAGGTGCAGGGCCGTCAGTCCACGGTCATCGCCCGGGACGTTCCAGTCGCGCCTCCCAACCCGGGCCCACGCACCTTCGCCACGCTCAAGGCCCTCGGACTGCTGAACACCCCGCAGAACGCGTACAACGACGACTTCTCCCAGGAGTTCGTCCGACCCATGGGCAACGGTGGGTCGGAGGGCACGGTCTTCGCCGGGCCGCGAGATGACGGCTTCTACGTCGACCTGGGCGGGATCTTCGACCTCGCGAACGTTCGAGCGAAGGGGACTGCGCAGGACGGGGTCGCCGGCTTCAACTGCCACGCCATCGCGCTGGACATCCCGGTCACCAGGGTCACCGCCGACGGGCAGCTCCCGACGACCCGGACCAACGATTCGATCATCGGGGTGTGGGCGTCCGCGAGCCGCCGGAAAATCAACATCCAGCGCCAGAACGGCGGCGCCGAGGCGATCGGCCCCTGGGTCCAGGTCTCGCGCCTGGGGCTCCCGCTGGTGAACGAGGCGGTCATCGGGCTCCAGGACAAGGACAAGTTCAACCGGACCACGCCGGCCACCGACGTCGCGAACTTCGGCGCTTACTTCCTCAACCCGATCATCGTCCGCGATGCCGAGGCGGTGGGCATCTACGCCGCGCTGGGCGTCGACCCCACGCCGTTCAAGTCCAACCGCACCGACATCCTGGACATCATCGGCCTCAAGCAGAACGGCTACAACGTCACCGCCATCGGCGACGTGCTGCGTGTCGATCTGACCACCGACTCGGCTTTCCCCAACGGTCGCGTCATCTACGGCGGGACCAACAAGGAGGACGACGTCACCGACATCCTCCTCTCGGTCCTGCTCACCGGGGCGCCGTCCGGGGTCAGCGACGGGGTGGACAACAACGATGCCACCTACCTCACGCGGTCGCCATGGCTGGCGAAGCCGTGGTCGGGCTTCGACCAGGGGCACGGCAAGCCCACTCCCTGAGAAAGACGCCCATGCGCCTCCTGCACGCCGCCATCCTCGGAGTCGTCGCCCTCCTCCTCGGAGCGGCGTGCAAGCCGCGGAGCCAGTCCGCCGCCCAGGTCGACCTGGCCGAAGCCCGGGCCCTCGCCCTCGCCGCGCCGGGGGGCGATGGGCCGCTGGACCGAGATCTCCTCGGCATCCAGGAGCGGCTGGTCCAGAAACCGGTGGCCGACGACTGGGTGCTGCTCGGCCAGACGTGGATCCGGAAGGCCCGGCGGGCCGCAGACCCCGGCCTCTACCTGGCGGCCGACGCTGCGGCGACCCTGGCCCTGTCGCTCCAGCCGGGTCACCGGGGCGCGATGGGGCTCCGGGGGATGGTGCTGCTCAACCAGCACGCGTTCCTCGAAGCTCGGAATCTGGCGATGGCGGAGCTGGCCAGGGCTCCCGATGACGTGCTGACGCTGGCAACACTTTCCGACGCAACGCTGGAGCTGGGTGACGTCGCCGGAGCGCTCGCGGCGAGCCAGCGGCTGGTCGACGTCAAGCCCGGGCTGGCCTCCTACGGTCGGGCCGCTCACCTCCGCTGGGTGACCGGGGACGTGGCGGGCGCCAAGCAGCTCTACGCGCGAGCAATCGAGGCCGGCCGGGGAGCGCGCGACCCCGAGCCACTGGCGTGGATGCTGGTGCAGGCGGCCGGGGTGTTCTGGCACGAGGGCGACCTGGACGGTGCGCTGGCAGGAGCAGAGCAGGCGCTCCTGGCGGTGCCCGGGTACGCCCCGGCGCTCGTCCTCGAGGCGCGCTGCCGCCTGGCCCGGGGCGAGCCGGACGCGGCCTCCGCGCTTCTCCAGCGCGCGCTGACCACCCAGCCGCTGGTGGAGACCGCCTGGCTCCTGGCCGACGCGCGCACGCTCGCGGGCGATCCCGCGGGTGCTGCGGCCGCCGAGGCGCGGGTCGTGCAGGAAGGACGCAAGGGTGATGCACTCATGCTGGGGGCGTTTCTCGCCTCGCGCGGGCGCAACCTCGACGAGGCGCTCCGCCTGCTGGAGGCGGAGCACCGCGATCGTCCGGGGCTGACGGTGGAGGATGCCTACGCCTGGGCCCTCCACCGCGCGGGCAGGCACACCGAGGCGCGGGCAGCGATCGATCGGGCGCTGGCCCACGGCACGCCGGATCCGCGATTCCTGTTCCACGCCGGGGCGATCAGGCTGGCGCAGGGCGATCGCGATGCCGGGGCGGTCCTCGTACGCCGGGCGCTGGCGCTGAACCCCGCGTTCGACCCGGTCGCCGCCGCGGAGGCCCGGACGCTCCTGGGTGATGCCCGGGCGATCTCTCTTGCCCCTGGTGAGTGAGCGTCCCTAGCCTGACTCGCGGACGAACTCGCAGCCGGAGGCCTCCGTGGAACGCCCCGCCCGCCGTGTCCTCGGCTTCCGGTTCCTGTGCGCGTTTCCGTTCATCACCTTCGTTTCCGTCGCGTCCCGCCCGCTGCACATCGCCGGTGTCCGTGAGGCCGTGGGCGTCGTGCTCTTCGCCGCGGTCGTGGCCGCCGCGTGGAGCCTGGCCGGGAGGGCGCTGGTCTCCGGCCCGGACACCGCACGCGGCCGGGCCGTCGCCGGACTCTTGCTGATCGCGCCGTGGGCAGCCATCGCGCTCCTCTGGGTCGGGATCGGTGCGCCGTTCCAGGCAACTCCGACCGAGAACCGGATGCGCTTCGTCGTGTTGCTGTCCGGATCGATCGTCGTATCGGCGGCCTTCGTCGCCCTCAAGTTCGCGCTCGACGAGGCGGGCGAGCGCCTCTACTCGACCCTCGGCCTCGCGGCGAGCATCCCCGCCGGCACGGGCTACTTCAGCGGCATGAGCATCATCGTCGCCAGCTACGTCGCGCGCCTGCGCGACGGAAGGACTCCCCAGGGCTTCGATGCCCTGGACGATCTCTTCAGCGTGGTGGAGTTCTTCGGGTGCATCCTCACCTACCTTACGACCGCCGCGTTCTCCGAGTCGCTGGCCCGGGCCCGGTGGATGGGAAGGGGTGCGGCCCGCGGCTACCAGGTGGCGTGCCTCCTCCTGATCGTGCTCCTGGTCCTCCGGGGGATCAGCTATCCGGTGCTGTCCGAATCGACCTTGCCCTGGTATGCGCGGCCGGGCCTCTTCGCCGGCATCCCCGCCATCCCCTGGATCATGCCCGCGCTGCTGGGCGCGGTCGTCCTGCGCCGGGCGGAGGCGGAGCGCGCCTAGCCCGGTGAGTGTCGCGTTCCACGGCGACGCAGGTGCGCCGCACGCTCGCGATGGCAAGCACGGGCCGATCGACCCGCTCGCTTTCCGCCATCAGGCCTGCGGAGCGATGAACACCGGCTCGGCGAGGACGGTCCGGGTGATCCGCGTCACCTTGCCGAACTTCCGGGTGTGATCCTCCCTCAGGTGTGCCGCCGCAGCTGAGGCCCTGTAGGCCTCGAACGCCGCGACGCTCTCCACCCGGTAGTGAATCACGTACCGCGCCCATCCGTCCGCGGCGGGCGTCTGGTCCTTCCACCGCGTCGCGCCCAGGAATCCCGGTTGACGGACCACCTCGGGAATGTGCTCCCGGGTCTGCCACTCGACCCAGGCCTGCTCCGAGTCTGGAGCGACCTCGATGGTGACTCGATAAACCGCGTTCGCCTTGCCGCTCACATTCGCTCCGCGAGGTACTCGATGAGATCGATCTTGGTGACGATGCCGATGACCTGCTCGTGCTCCTTCACCACCGCCACGTTGTCCTGGGCGAAGACCTCGCGGAGCCTAGCCAGCGTCGCCTCGGGACTCACCACTCCCTGCAGCGGGGCGATGAGCGGGTCGATGACGTCGTGGAAGCCCTGCTTCTTCGAGACCAGCGCGTTCAGGAGGTCGTACTCGTGGATCATCCCGACCGTGCCTCCGTGCGGGTCGCGCACCGGCATCTGGCTGTAGCCGTGCTTGCGCATCTGCTCGACCACCGCATCGATGCGCTGGCCCTTCTCGGCGAAGAGAACTTCCTGCTTCCGCGTGCCGATGAGGTCCTTGACCCGGCCGGGAGACTTGTCGTCGATCGCGAAGCCGTTGTCCTTCATCCACTCGTCGTTGAAGAACTTGGTGATGTAGCTGTTACCGGTGTCGGTCAGGACGACGACCACAACCTTGCCCTTGCCCAGCTCGCGGGCGATCTCCACGGCCACGTGCACCGCGGCCCCCGAGCTGCCCCCACCGAAGAGGCCCTCCTCGCGGGCCAGCCGCCGGGCGGCGTTGAAGGACTGCGCGTCGTCCACCTGGCGGATCTCGTCGATGACCGAGAAGTCGAGCGCCTTGCAGAGCATGTCCTCGCCGATGCCCTCCACCTTGTAGACGTGCGGCTCGGGCAGCTTCCCGGTCTGGAAATAACCCTGGTAGACGCTGCCCACCGGGTCGACGCCGACGTTGCGGATCGCGGGGTTCCTCTCCTTCAGGAACTTGCCCACCCCGCTCATCGTCCCGCCGGTCCCGAGCCCGGTGATGAAGACGTCCAGCCGGCCCTCGAGCTGCTCCCAGAGCTCGGGAGCCGTGGTGAGGTAGTGCGCCTCGCCGTTGTCGGTGTTGTGGTACTGGTTCAGGTAGAAGCTGCCCGGCGTCTCGCGGGCGATGCGCTTCGCCGTCTCGTAGTAGCTCTGCGGCGAGTCGGCGGGCACGTTGGTCGGGGTCACCACCACCTGCGCCCCGAGCGCCTTGAGGCGGTTGATCTTCTCCGCGGACATCTTGTCCGGCATGGTGAAGATGCAGCGGTAGCCCTTCACCGCCGCGGCGAGGGCCACTCCCATCCCGGTGTTGCCCGAGGTGTTCTCCACGATGACGCCGCCGGGCTTCAGCTTTCCCTCGCGCTCGCCCTTCTCGATGATGTGCAGCGCCATCCGGTCCTTGATCGAGCCACCGGGGTTCATGAACTCGCACTTCGCGTAGACCGTGGCGTCGTTCGGACCGACCAGCTTGTTGAGCCGGACCAGCGGGGTGTGTCCCATGGCGGAGAGGATGGTGGAGTGCACGTTCATGGCCTCTCGCTCATAGCACCAAGCCTCGGCCGTGGCGCCGGGCGGGGTCAGCCTTCGGCGTGGTCGAGCAGCCAGCGGCGCAGCGCCTCCGGGCCGGGCGGGAGCGGCTCGGCCCTGGACGGGCGGGCCAGCAGCTCGGCCAGCTGCGGAGGAACGTCGACCGGGTGTCCCACCAGCGGCTCGACGATCGTCTCGAACTTGGCCGGGTGGGCGGTGGCGGCCACCGCCCAGGTGTCCGTGCTGCCTCCGCCAGCGGAGCGGATCTGCTCCAGGACCCATACCCCCGCGGCGGTGTGGGGGCAGAAGACGTGTCCGTGCCGGCGCTCCCCCTGCTGGATGGTCCGCGAGATGTGCTCGTCGGAGACCGACCAAGCGCGGACCCGCCGCCGGAGCACCGCCGGATCGGGGAAGGTCCAGGAAAGTCGCTCGAAGTTGCTCGGGTCTCCCACGTCCATCGCGTTGGCCAGGGTGCGCACGCTGGGCCGTCCCCGGTACGCGCCCCCCTGGAAGAACTCGGGCAAGGTTTGGTTGGCATTGGTCGCCAGGACCACGTTCCCGATCGGCGCGCCGAGCTCGCGCGCCCACACCGCGGCGAGCGCGTTGCCCAGGTTCCCGGTCGGCACGATCAGGTTCAGCGTTCCTCCCGAGCTCCAGGCGGCGTACGCGTGGTAGGCGAGCTGCGGCAGGAGCCGGCCCAGGCTGATGCTGTTGGCCGAGGTGAGCCGCAGCGGAGCGAGCGCGGGGTCGGCGAAGGCGGCCTTCACCATCGCCTGGGAGTCGTCGAATCCCCCGTCCACCCGGAGGGCGGTCACGTTGTCGCCGAAGGCGCCGAGCTGGTGCGCCTGTCGCGGTGACACCCGCCCGTCGGGATAGAGCAGCACCACCCGGACGCCGGGCATGCGGTGGAACGCCGCCGCCACGGCGCCGCCGGTGTCTCCGGAGGTGGCGACCAGCACGGTCCGGGTGCCATCGCCTGGCCGGTGGAGCCGCCGCACGCAGGCGGCGAGGAAGCGCGCCCCGAAGTCCTTGAAGGCCGCAGTCGGGCCGTGGAACAGCTCGAGCACGAAGTCGCCGCGGTTGCGGAGCGGCACCAGCGGCGCGGGGAAGGTGAAGGCCTCGGCCAGCATCGCCGGCAGCTCGGGCTCGAGCGCGTCCCCGGCGAAGAAGGGCGCGAGCACCGCCAGCGCCGAATCGGCGAGGGAGCCGCCTCGGGGATGCCGCGCTTCCCCCCGGGGAAGGCTCGCCGGCACGAAGAGCCCGCCGTCCGGGGCGGTGCCGCCGAGGAGGGCCCGGGCCAGCGGCAGCTCCGCCACGCTCCGGCGAGTGCTGCCGACGTTCACTCGACCACCCTCGCCGCGGGCGCGGCCACGGGGGAGATCCACACGTCGCAGTCGATGTACGCGGCGCGGAAGGCCTGCTCCATCGCCAGCGCGATCCGCTCCGCCCGGTCCCGGGTGCACCAGGCGAAGACGCTCGGACCTCCGCCGGAGATGCTCGCGCCCAGCGCGCCGTTCTCGAGCGCGGCGGCCTTCACCGGCGCGAAGCCGCCCACCAGAGGCGCGCGGAGGGGCTCGACCAGCACGTCGCGCAGCCCGGCGCGGATGCAGTCCAGGTCGCTCCGGTAGCACCCGGCGAGCACCAGGGCCAGGTTCGCGCTCTGCTCGACGAACTGGGGAAGCTCGAAGGGAAGCCGCAGCACCGCCCGCGCGGTCCTGGTCTCCAGGATCTGGTGGGGGTGGACCAGCACGCAGGTGAGCCCCTCGGGCACGGGGATGGGGACGAGTCGGTCGTGCGTGGCGAGGACCAGGCCCCCGAGCAGCATCGGGCCCACGTTGTCGCCGTGCTCGGCGCCGCTGGCGGCGGACTCGCCGATCAGCGCGCAGTGGTAGAGGACGTCCATCGGCGCGGGCCGGTCGAGGACCGCGTTTGCTGCGACCAGGGCGGCGACGCACGAGGCTGCCGACCCGCCCATGCCCGAGCCGAGCGGGATTCCCTTCTCGATCCGGAGCGTGAAACCGTGGGTGAGGCCCAGACGCCCCCGGAGCGCGAGGAGCGCCCTCCCGGCGGTGTTCCTCTCCGCGTCCAGGGGAAGGCCGCTCACCACGCCCTCGATGCCGAGGATGCGCACCTCCGGCGAATCCAGCCGCTCGACGGTGACGCGGTCGACCGGCCCCACGATGGTATGACCGAGGATGTCGAACCCCACCCCCACGTTGCCCACCGAGGCAGGTGCGGCGGCGGTCGCGCGGGCAAGGCGGTTCATGGCCCGCGAGCCTAGTGCTACCCTTGCAGCCAATGCACAGCGAGCAGGTCCTCCGCGACCAGGTGGCCCTGGCCACCGGTCGCCCTCGGGACGGTGCCCCGGTCCTCCAGCTGAAGGGCGACGCGAGCAACCGCTCCTACCTCCGGGTGGGGCGCTGGCCGGACAGCCACGTGGTGATGGTGATGCCAGCCGGTCCGCACAAGAGCGAAGAGGCCAGCAAGGGCGGACCGCCGGACGAGCTGCCCTTCCTGAACGTGCACCGCTACCTCGAGGGTCTGGGCGTCCGTGTTCCGCGCATCCTCCGCTACGACGCTGCGGCGGCGATGATGGTGCTCGAGGACCTGGGCGACCTGACCTTCGAGCGGGCTCTGGACGGCGCCTCGCCCGAGGCGCTGTATGGCCGGGCGGTGGACCTCCTCGCGACGATGCGCGCGGCCGCCGAGGCGCGCCCCGACCCACGATGCGTGGCCTACTCCCGCGCGTTCGACGAGGAGCTGTACACCTGGGAGCTGCACCACTTCCGCGAGTACGGCCTCGAGGCCTGGAGCGGGAAGGTGCCCGCCGCGGCCGAGCGCGCGCAGCTCGAGCGAGCCTTCGCCTGCATCGCCGGGCGGCTCGCCGCCGCGCCGCGGGGCTTCACCCATCGCGACTACCAGAGCCGCAATCTCATG
>DASROG010000211.1:0-2923 GCA_035646995.1 Myxococcaceae bacterium | reverse complement strand
GCGGCCGGCGCGGCGGCGGGAGCCGGCCGGGGCGCGGTGTAGACGAAGGACTGCACCTTGTCCTCGTTCTCCTCGAAGAACACCGCCAGCCCGATGCGGCTGTACAGGTAGTAGGTACGGAAGTCGTCGGTGAGCTTCTTCTGGAAGCAGGCCGCCGGCTGCGGCGGCGCCGTCTTGGGGCAGGACGGACCGAAGGTGGCCTCCACCGTCTCGTGGTCGATCACCGTGGCGGGGAAGACGTCGATGCGGTCCACCACACCCGTGGGCGGATCGACCCGGAACTGGGCCTGCGAGGTCCCCTTCATCGCCGCCGAGTCGGTGTAGGCGAGGACCTCCTTGCCGGAGACGGTGAGCGTCTTGCTCGGAGGGCCGAAGCGCTTCACCACGTCGTCCCGCCGGGACACGCCGGGCTCGATGCCGTTCCAGGCCTTGGCGTGGGCCACCGCCGCGACCAGGAGCAGCGTGACCAGGAGGGTGCACCTCGGGCCGGTGCAGCGCATCCATTCCGTCTACCCCGGCCGGCGGGGGGCCTCAACCTCCTGGCGCTTGCCAGAGGGGAGGGCAATCCCGTATCTGCCCGGTGCTCGATGACCCTCCCACGCTCGATCCGCTGGGCGCTGGCGCTCGCCGTGCTGTGCTCCGCGGTGGCCGCCGGTGCGGACTTCCTCGGACCCGAGAGCTGCAAGGGCTGCCACCCCGACGCCTACGCCGCCTGGCGGGCCTCGAAGCACGCGCGGTCGACCGAGTCCCTCACCGCCGAGCAGCAGCGGGAGGCTCGCTGTACCACCTGCCATTCCCCCAACCTCGCCGACCAGTCCATGACCGGGATCGGCTGCGAGACCTGCCACGGCGGCGGCCAGTACTACGCGCCGGCGTACGTGATGAGGGATGCGGAGCTGGCCCGGCTGGTGGGGCTCCAGGACCCCTCGGAGAAGTCGTGCCGGAGCTGCCACGAGCCCAGCTCGCCCTCCCTCCGCCCCTTCCAGTTCGCCGAGAAGCTGAAGGCGATGGACCACTGGAGCGTGGAGCGGCAGAAGCGCGGCGCCTCGCCGCCTCCCCGCGCCGACCGGTGATCCGCGTCCTCGACGCTCGCTTCCTCACCACCGCGGTGGAGGAGGCCGGGTGGCCGGCGGCCGACGCGCCGGAGATCGCCTTCGTCGGCCGGAGCAACGTGGGCAAGTCGTCGATGATCAACGCGCTCACCGGCCGCCGGAAGCTGGTCCGGGTCTCGAACACGCCGGGGCGCACCCGCACCCTCAACTTCTTCGACGTCGCGCTGGAGAAGGGCGAACGGCGCCGCACCGTCCGCCTCGCCGACCTGCCCGGCTACGGCTTCGCCCGGGTCTCCCGGGCGGAGCGCGCCAGCTGGGAGAGGATGATCACCACCTACCTCGAGCGGCGGACGTCGCTGCGCGGCGTGGTGGCGATCGTCGACGCCGAGGTGGGGGCTACCGAGGACGACGTCCGCACACTGGCCTACCTGGTCGGTGCGGGCCGGCGCGTGCTGGTCGCGGCGACGAAGCTCGACCGGCTCGGCAAGTCGCACCGGAAGCCACGGCTCGCCGCGATTGCCGAGCGCCTGTCGGTCCCGCGTGACACCGTCCAGGGTTTCTCGGCAACGGAAAAGCTGGGGGTGCCTGAAGTGTGGGAGTCGCTCTGGATTGCCACGTCTTGAGGCCGCTCGAGTGTTGACCGACCGGGGAGCCCGCCCGATGATTCCTCGTCTGAAGGCCGAGGGTGTGCCCGCCAGGCGCACAGGCCCGTGCCGCCTCTCGTGGAGACAGCTTCGATGACCCGCCGGGCGTTGCCGTTTCTGATGGTCGCCGCCGCGATCACCGCCGTCTCCGGCTGTACGTGCAGCGGAGACGTGTCGCGCTTCCCGGTGGTGACCACCCCGCCCGGCACCGACGGCGGCGGCAACGGGAACCCCGACGGGGGCGGCGATGGCGGTGGCGGGAACGTCACCGACCCCTGCGAGGTCATCGTCTGCGTGCCGGTGGTGGACGGCGGGTTCAGCGGAACCATCGACTTCCCGCCCGATGGCGGCTTCAACCTCGACGGCGGCGTCGGGACCAGCGGCGACGGCGTCTCGGTCGATCCCCTCGGGCGCATCACCCTCAACAGCCAGGACATCGAGATCAACTACGCCTGGATCGCCAACTGGAAGATGGGGACGGTCTCGAAGTTCGACACCAAGAACCTCCTCCCCGACGGCGGGATCCACGAGGTCGCCCGGTACATCAGCGTCTTCCCGCTGAACGGGCTCGGGCGGAGGAACAACAGCTCGTCGGCCAGCGTCTACGACCCGAGCCGGACCGCCATCGACGTCAACGGCGACATGTGGGTCGCGAACTTCGCCTCCCACGCCGGACAGTACTTCAGCGTGACCAAGGTGGCGGGGAGCCCATTCAACTGCGTGGACCGGAACGGGAACGGGAAGATCGACACCAGCGTCGACGACCCGGCGGACGTGGCGAACTACGGGATCATCACCCCGAACGAGTACCTGAACCCCAGCGACCCCACCAATCCGCTGCTCTACGACGAGTGCGTCCTCTTCACCCAGGAGCTGGGGGACAACAACCCCACCGGCCGGTTCGGCGAGGGCTCCATCTCCATCGCCGCCGCCCCGGAGGGCGGGCCCGGTGACGTGTGGGTCGGGACGTGGATCGACCGCCGGATGTGGCGCCTCGATCCGTTCACCGGCGTCCCCAAGACCATCCCGCCCGGAACCAACGTGGGGCAGCTGCCGGACGGCGGCGGGATGTACATCGGCGTGCCCTCCATCGAGCCGTACGGCTCGGCGGTGGACAGCAAGAACCGACTCTGGGTCGTGCACCGGGTGCAGAACACCGTGGCGGTCATCGACGCCAACACCGCCACCTTGCTGGTCAACGCCATCTCTCCGCCCTCGGGCTTCCCC
>DASROG010000210.1:0-7314 GCA_035646995.1 Myxococcaceae bacterium | reverse complement strand
CCACCGCCGTCAGGAGAGCCGCCTCCCGGACCACCGGGAGTCGAGCCACTGCACGCCGGGGCTCCCACGGCGAGAAGGGCGCCGATGGCGCAGAGGGCGAGGAACGCTCTCGAGGTTTGCATCGAAGATGTCCTTTGAGGTCGACCGGCGGACGCGCGTCGCCGCGACAGCGGATCGATCATTCCGTCGATCGCGCCGCTTGTCGAAGAAGTGGAAGTGGGGTCGTTGCGCATGCAATCGGCCAATCGGCGAGTACTGCGCCGGCTGTGTGCGCGCGTCTCAGCCGTGCCTGCCCCGCTCGAGCCCAGGCGAGTGCATCGGCCATGCTCGGCCCATGCGCCCAAGCTCCCACTGGGTCAATTTCCGGGGCGCGGTTCTTGAAGACCCCGGCCGCCATGCTCTCCTGGGTCGGTGTTGCGGTGACGATGCTCGCCTCTCCTGCCGAAGGTGGAGTCACGCAAGCGCTGTCGCAGGACGTGCTCTCGCCCCAGCTGGTGAGCCCCGCGCCTCAGCGCACGGCCGCGGCGCTCCTGGAAGGCTGGCTCACGAACCTCGCTGTGGTCCGGCCGGCGCACGGTGGAGCCGCCTCGAACTCGATGCTGCTGTTCATGGCGGTGGCGCCGGTGGGGCGCCACAGCGTGGGGCTCCAGGTCGTCGGGAGCTTCTGACGGCCCGACACCGCGTCGGACCTGACAGGTGAACGTTCCGGGACAGGATCTGTCCCGTTCGGGACTCCCACCTCTCGGGAGGCGGCGGTGAAGGTGCGAGCCGGCTGGGCGGAGGGGCTGCATTCCTCCGCTGGCGCCCCCGAGGTCTCCGGTCACCCGTGGGCGCCGCTCGGCGCTCCCGCTCCACGTCGCGCGGGTGAGGTGGCTCGAACGTGTCGCCTCGCCTGGCGGCTGACCGGGATCAGCCCACGACCACGAGCAGGTCTCCGGCCTGCACCGAGCTCTTCAGCGCGGGCAGCAGCTCCTTGATCGACCCGGCGCGTGGCGCCCGCACCACCGTCTCCATCTTCATCGCCTCGAGCGTGAGCAGCGGCGCCCCGGCGGCCACCCGGTCGCCCGACTTCGCGTGCAGCGCAACCACCGTGCCCTGCATCGAGGCGCCCACGTGCTCGGGGTTGCCGCGGTCGGCCTTGCGCGCCTCCGGCACCACCACCGCGCGCGAGCGGTCACGCACCATCACCTGCCGGGCGTGCCCGTTCAGCGCGAAGTACACCGTGCGCATCCCGCGGTCGTCGGACTCGCCCACCGCCGACAGCTGCACCACCAGGGTCTTCCCCGGCTCGAGCTCGACGAAGATCTCCTGCCCAACCTCCAGCCCGTAGAAGTAGGTGGGTGAGTCGAGGATCGACACGTCCTCGTAGCGCCCGAGCCCGTCGAAGTAGTCCGCGATCACCCGCGGGTACAACGCCGCGCTGATCGCCTCCTCCCGCCGGATCTCCCGCCCCGCCTTCTCCGCGAGCTTGCGCTGCATCCCCTCGAGATCGAACGGAGGGAGGCTCGCGCTCGGACGGCCCTCGACCTTCGGAACCCCCTTCAGCACCGCCTCACGCAGCGCGCCGGGAAAGCCTCCCGGAGGGATGCCGATCCGGCCCTGGAAGTACTCCACCACGCTCACCGGGAAGTCGAGCCGCGGGGACTCGGCCAGCACCTTCGAGTTCGTCGCGGCCGCGCTCGCCTCCAGCGTGTCCCTGCGGACCAGCAGGTCGTTCTTCAGGAGGAAGATGGAGAAGTCGCCAACCATCTTCGACGTGGGAGTCACCTTGGGGATGTCGCCGACCAGGAGGTTCACCACCGCGAAGGCGTACTTCACGTCGTTCCACCGCGGCAGCAGCCCCAGCTCCTGTACCTGGGGTCGGAGGTTCGAGTACTGGCCGCCGGGGATCTCGTGGAAGTACACCTCGGAGGTGCTGCTCTTCAGCCCGCATTCGAAGGGGCTGTACACCTCGCGGACGTCCTCCCAGTAGTCGGCGAGCGGCTGCAGCTTCTTGTTGGTCAGCTGGGTGTCCCGGGGATAACCGCGGAGCGAGGACACCAGGGCGTTCAGCGAGGGCTGGCTGGTGAGCCCGGCCATCGGCGCAAAGGCACAGTCCACGACGTGCACGCCGTGGTCGATCGCCTCCAGGTAGGCGGCGATGCCGTTCCCCGAGGTGTCGTGGGTGTGCAGGTGGATGGGCAGACGCACCGTCTCGCGCAGCGTCTCCAGCAGCATCCCCGCGGCACGCGGCCGGAGCAGCCCGGCCATGTCCTTGATGCAGAGGAAATGCGCGCCCATGTCCTCGATGCGGCCCGCGAGGTCCGCGTAGTACTGCAGCCCGTACTTGGGCCGCTTCTCGTTCGAGACGTCGCCGGTGTAGCACATGGCCACCTCGGCGACCTTCCCGGTCTTCCGGATACGCTGGACCGAGACCTCCATCGATTCGAGATCGTTCAGCGAGTCAAAGACCCGGAACACGTCCAGCCCCGCCTCGGCCGCCTGGTCGATGAACGCCTCGACCAGGTTGTCGGGATACGAGGTGTAGCCGACGGCGTTCGCGCCGCGGATCAGCATCTGGAGCAAGAGATTTGGGACCGCCGTCCGCAGCGCCCGGAGCCGCGCCCAGGGGTCCTCGTTGAGGAAGCGGTAAGCGGTGTCGAAGGTCGCGCCGCCCCAGCACTCCAGGCTGAAAAGCTCGGGCGCCAGGGTCGCGGTGGCCGGAGCGATCTTCAGGAGATCATAGGTGCGGACGCGGGTGGCGAGCAGGCTCTGGTGCGCGTCGCGCATCGTGGTGTCGGTCACCAGCGTGCGGTTCTGCTGGAGGACCCAGGCCGCGAGGCCCTCCGGCCCGCGCTCGTCGAGGATCTGCTTGGTCCCCGGAAGCGGTTCGCCGGGCGGCACCACCGGAAGCCGCGCGGGGACGAACTCCACGGACTTCCGGCGCTGCTCGGCCTTGATCGTCGGGTGCCCGTTGACGATGACCTCCCCCAGGTACTGGAGCAGCTTGGTCCCGCGGTCGCGCCGCCGTTCGGGGGTGAAGAGCTCGGGCGCGTCGTCCACCCACCGCGTGAAGGTCTCCCCGTTGCGGAAGGTCTCGGTGCCGAGCACGTTCTCCAGGAAGGAGAGGTTGGTCTTCACTCCGCGGACCCGGAACTCGCGCAGGGCCCGCAGGCCCTTCTGGATCGCGCCCTGGAAGCTCGGGGCAAAGGCGATGATCTTCACCAGCAGCGAGTCGTAGAACCGGCTGATGTGGGCGTTGGGGTAGCCGTTCCCCCCGTCCAGCCGGATTCCGAATCCGGTCGCCGGGCGCCAGGCGAGGATGGTACCCGCGTCGGGCAGGAAGTTGTTCGCCGGATCCTCGGTGGTGACCCGCAGCTGGATCGCCGAGCCCCGGGGCACGATGAACGACTGGTCGGCGATTCCGATCTCCGGATCGCTCAGCTGGCGCCCTTCGGCGATCCGCAGCTGGGCCTGCACCAGGTCGATGTCGGTGATCTGCTCGGTGATCGTGTGCTCCACCTGGAGCCGGGCGTTGACCTCGATGAAGTAGATGTCCTCGCCGTCCACGAGGAACTCCACGGTGCCCGCGTTGCTGTACTCGGCGGCTCGCATCAGCGCGAGCGCGGCGTCGAACAGCTTGCGGCGAGCGCGGTCCGACAGGTTCGGCGCAGGGGCGATCTCGATGAGCTTCTGGTAGCGGCGCTGCACCGAGCAGTCGCGCTCGTGCAGGTGGACCAGGTTCCCGTGCTGGTCGCCGAGGATCTGCACCTCGATGTGCTTCACCGGGTCGAGGTATTTCTCCAAGAACACCGCCGGGCTTCCAAAGGCGAGCTTCGATTCGCTGCGAGCCGAGGCGATCGCCGACTCGATGTCCGCTCCCTGTAGGATGACCCGCATCCCGCGTCCCCCGCCGCCGTGTGCGGCCTTCACCAGCACGGTGCCGTTCTTCTCGAAGAAGGCGCGCGCGGCCTTCACCACCTCCGGCTCCGGTCCCTCCAGGGTGATCCCCGGCACAACCGGGACGCCCACCTTCTGGGCCAGCGACTTGGCCGCCACCTTGTCGCCCATCAGGCGCACCACCGACGGGCGCGGACCGACGAAGCGGATGCCGCGGTGCTCGCAGGCCTCGGCGAAGTCGCCGTTCTCGGAGAGGAAGCCGTAGCCGGGGTGAATGGCGTCGACGCCCGCGGACTCGGCCACCTCGAGGATCTCCTCGATGCCCAGGTAGGCCTCCACCGGGCGCTTGCCGCGGCCAATGAGATAGGCCTCGTCCGCCTTGTGCCGGTGCTCGTTGACCCGGTCCTCGTCGCTGTAGATGGCGACGGTGCGGATGCCCAGCTCGCTGCATGCCCGGAAGACGCGGATCGCGACCTCGCCGCGATTCGCGCAGAGGACCTTCTGGAGAGGGACCGGTCGGTTCATGGAGCGCCCGGCGGCAGACTAGGACGTTCCGTGCGGGCCGGCCGCGGTTCTGCGCGCGTTCTGTGCGCGGGCGACACTCCCTCGGCGAGCCCGCGCCGGTCGGTCGACCGTTCCCCGCGAGGAGAGGAATTCTCGTGGAGTTCTCGCGATCTCGCCCGCTTCCGTGGGACCTAGGTCTTATCGGCGTGGGCCGCGCTCGCGGTTACGGTGCCGGGGGTCCCGGGCTCGCGGGAGGAGCGTGGTCATGGAAGCGTCTCACGAGAAGTACGACCGGCTGATCGCCCGCTGCAAGTCCATCCCGCCCACGCCCACCGCGGTCGCGCACCCGTGCGACGAGTCGTCGCTCAAGGGCGCGATCGATGCGGCGCGGGTCGGGCTCATCGCACCGATCCTGGTCGGGCCTGCCGCGCGCATCCGAGAGGTGGCGGCGCGGTTGGGCGCGGACATCTCGAAGTTCCGCCTCGTCGATGCCAAGTACAGCCAGGACTCGGCGGCGAAAGCAGTGGAGCTGGTCCGCAACGCCGAGGCCGAGGCCCTGATGAAGGGCAGCCTCCACACCGACGAGCTCATGGGCGCGGTGGTGAAGCGCGAGACCGGTCTTAGGACCTCGCGCCGGATCAGCCACTGCTTCGTGATGGACGTGCCGGGTCACGCCGACCCGCTCATCATCACCGACGCCGCGGTGAACATCGCCCCGACACTCAAGGAGAAGGTCGACATCGTGCAGAACGCGATCGACCTGCTCCGCGACCTCGGGGCGACCGAGGTGCGGGTGGCGATCCTCTCCGCGATGGAGACGGTGAATCCCGACGTGCCCTCGACGCTGGAGGCTGCGGCCCTCTGCAAGATGGCCGACCGCGGGCAGATCACCGGCGCGCTGGTGGACGGCCCGCTGGCGCTGGACAACGCGATCAGCCCCGAGGCGGCGAAGATCAAGAACATCAACTCGCCGGTGGCGGGCCGGGCGAACGTGCTGGTCGTCCCAGACCTCGAGGCGGGCAACATGCTCGCCAAGAGCCTGACCTTCCTCGCCGGCGCCGACGCTGCGGGGATCGTGCTCGGGGCGAAGGTCCCGATCATCCTCACCAGTCGCGCCGACTCGCTGATCTCGCGGCTCGCATCCTGCGCCGTGGCGACTCTGGTGGCCGAGGCCCGTCGCTCCACCGCCAAGCGCGCGGTGAGGTGAGACCATGGCCGATTCGATCCTCGTCCTGAACGCCGGCTCGTCGAGCGTGAAGTTCTCGGTCTTCCTCTCGCAGGGTTCCAAGCTGGAGCTCTGGCTCCGGGGGCAGGCCGAGGGACTCTTCACGGCGCCTCACTTCGTGGCGAAGGACGCGGTCGGGAAGGTGCTCTCCGAGCAGAGCTGGAAGGAGGGGGAGCCGCTCGGGCACGAGGGAGCCATCTCGCATCTGATCGATCTCCTCCGCAGAACCAGGGGCGACCACCGACTGGTCGCGGTGGGACACCGCGTGGTGCACGGAGGAGTCGAGTACTCGGAGCCGACGCGGGTGACGCCCGAGGTGCTGCGGGCGCTGGAGAAGCTGATCCCTCTCGCGCCCCTGCACCAGCCGCACAATCTCGGGCCGATCCGCCACCTCCTGGAGCAGATGCCGACCCTGCCTCAGGTCGCGTGCTTCGACACCGCCTTCCACCGCGCTCAGCCCGAGCTCGCACAGACCTTCGCGCTTCCGAAGGAGATCACCGACCGCGGTGTCCGGCGGTACGGGTTCCATGGACTGTCGTACGAGTACATCGCCAGCGCGCTGCCGGGCGTGGATGCCAGGGCGGCCGCGGGGAAGGTGGTGGTCGCCCACCTCGGCAACGGCGCGAGCATGTGCGCGCTGCAGGCCGGGCGCAGCGTCGCGAGCACGATGGGCTTCACCGCGGTGGACGGTCTGCCGATGGGGACTCGCTGCGGGTCCATCGATCCCGGGGTGATGCTCTACCTGATGGACGAGCTGAAGATGGACGCCCGGGCGATCGAGAAGCTCATCTACCAGCAGTCCGGTCTGCTCGGGGTGTCCGGCATCTCGAGCGACATGCGGGCGCTGCTGTCGAGCGACGCGCCGCAGGCGAAGCTCGCCGTCGATCTGTTCATCTACCGCATCGGGCGCGAGCTGGGCTCGCTCGCCGCGGCGCTGGGCGGGCTGGATGCGCTGGTGTTCACCGCCGGCATCGGCGAGCACGCGGTGCCCATCCGCGAGCGTGTGATCCGGGGCGCCGGATGGCTGGGCCTGACGCTGGACGCCGCGGCCAACGCGGCCGGAGGTCCCCGCATCACCGCCGCGAGCAGCCGCGTGGCGGCGTACGTGATCCCCACCGACGAGGAGCTGATGATCGCCCGTCACACCCGCGGGGTCATCCTGCGCGGGTGAGCGGTTCACCCGGGTCATCCATCGATCGAGCGCCCAGAAGGTGTTTGACACCTTCAGGAGGGCGCCACGCGCCTGTGATTTCGGGCCCTTCGAGTGCCCCGACGTCTCCGAGAGAGGATGTCGAAGGTGTTTGACACCTTCGACAGACACCTTTCGACAGGCACCTTCGACACGGGGGCGAGCTGCGCTCGGCACGCACCCCGGGAAGATCCACGGCCTCGGACGACAGTCCTCCGGGAGAGACCCCCGAGGAGTCGGCAATGCAGTCGTTCCTGTCATGCCAGGACACCTTGCTGCGCACACCGCCCGGCCCACCGGCGCAGGTGCTGGCCGAGGGCACCGTACTGGCCGGGCGCTTCGAGCTGCGGCGCTTCATCGCCCGGGGTGGAATGGGCGTCGTCTACGAGGCCGAGGACCGGATGCTCCGCGCCCGGGTCGCGGTGAAGGTCCTGCTCGGGGCCGTTCCCGATGCCGAGGAGCGCATCCGGCGCGAGGTGCTCCTCGCGCGCGCCGTCGCCCACCCCAACGTCTGTCG
>DASROG010000209.1:0-3464 GCA_035646995.1 Myxococcaceae bacterium | reverse complement strand
GTCCAGGGGATGGATCAGCCGCTGACCCGGCTCGCCGCCGGTGCCCCGCCGGGCGTGGAGGTGCGCCAGGGCACGCTGGCGATGACCGCCGACGGTCGGGTCGAGCACGGCGGCGGCACGCTGCCCGCGGTGGGCTGGGCGCACGACTTCACCCGGGTGATGGCGGTGGCGAACCTCCCGCCGGGCTGGAGCCTGATCGGGGCCACCGGAGTCGACGAGGTGGACGGGACGTGGTTCCAGCGCTGGTCGCTCCTCGACTTCTTCGGGGTGCTGGTGCTCGCCCTCGCCACAGCGCGGCTCTTCGACTGGCGTCTCGGCGCGCTGGCCCTCGTGGCGCTGGTGCTCACCTTCCCCGAGGCCGGCGCGCCCCGCTGGACCTGGCTCGGGGTGCTGGTGGCCGAGGGCCTGCGCCGCGTGCTCCCCGAGGGGCGGCTGCGGCTCTGGGCCGAGGGCCTCCGCCGGGTGGCGTTCGGGGTGCTCGCGCTGGTGCTCGTGTCCTTCGCGCTGGACCACCTGCGCGAGCGCTTCTACCCGGCGCTCGGTGACGGACAGGCAGTGACCGGTGCGGAGACGAGGCGCCGCACGTTCCCCGGCCGGGATCAGGCGGTGGCTCCGGCGGCGCCTGCCGAGGAGCCCGAGGGCGAGGCGGTCCTCGAGCGGAAGGAGGAGGCGCCGAAGACCGCGCCCGCGGCGACCCCCCCGGCGGTGGATAAGCTCGGGCGCGTGGGCGGGCCTGCGCAGTCCTTGCAGCCGTCCGTGACCGGTCTCGGAGGCGTCCTTTCCCCGCGCAAGTCGGCCATCGTCGAGGTGGACCGAAACGCGGTGGTCCAGACCGGACCCGGCGTCCCCCGCTGGACGTGGCGACAGGTGCCGATGCGCTGGAGCGGCCCGGTGCAGCAGGGCCAGATCGTGCGCCTCTGGCTGCTCTCGCCCGCGGAGAACGTCGTGCTCGGGCTGCTCCGGGTGGGGCTCCTCGCCGCCCTGGCCTGGCTCCTCCTCGTGCGCTCCGGACGCCCCCGGCCGCCGGCGGTGCGTGGGCGCGCGGTCGCCGCGGCCTCGGCGCTCTGTCTCGTCCTGCTCCAGGGGACGGCCCGCGCCGAGGAGCAGCCCACCGACGAGCGACTCACCCAGCTCCGCGACAAGCTGCTCCAGGCCCCCCGGTGCGCTCCGGCCTGCGCCTCGGCAGGACGGGCGCTGCTGGAGGTGGAGCCGGGCGCGCTCCGCCTCCGCGTCGAGCTCCAGGCGGCGGCGCTGGTGTCGGTCCCGCTGCCCGGGGGAGGGGAGGGCTGGCGGCCCGAGCAGGTGGTGCTCGACGGAAAGCCGGCGGTGGCGCTGCGGGAGATCGAGGGCGTCACCTGGCTCGTGCTCAAGCCAGGGGTGCACACCGTGCTCCTCTCCGGAGCGCTCCCTCGCGCGGACTCCGTGCAGCTCCCGCTCGGCCTCGTGCCGCGGTTCCTCGGCGTGAAGGCCCGGGGATGGAAGGTCGACGGGGTGCGCGAGGACGGCCGGCCCGAGCCGACACTGCAGCTCAGCCGCCTCGAGCGCGCGGGCGGGGGCGAGGCGCTGCGTCCCGGAGCGCTCCCGGCCTTCGCCCGCGTCACCCGCACCCTGCGACTCGGGCTCACCTGGGAGGTGGAGACCGAGGTGGAGCGCCTGTCGCCTCCCGGGAGCGCGGTGGTGCTCCAGCTCCCGCTCCTCCCCGGCGAGGCCGTGCTCACCGCCGACCTGCCGGTGAAGGACGGCGCGGTGAGCGTCAACCTCCCGCCCGGTGCGCCCGGGCTGTCCTGGAGGAGCACGCTCGAGCAGCGACCGGCGCTGACCCTCAGCGCCCCGCGAACCACGTCTTGGGTGGAGCGCTGGGTGCTCGTCGCCGGGCCCATGTGGCACGTGGAGCTCGGAGGGATCGCTCCGGTCCATCCCGCAGCTCCGGACGGGGCGCACCAGCCCACCTGGCTCCCCTGGCCGGAGGAGTCGGTGACGGTGAAGTCGAGCCGCCCTGAGGGAATCGGTGGCGGCACCCTGACGCTCGACAGTGCCAGGGAGGAGGTCCGGCCGGGCATCCGGGCCACGGAGGTGAGCCTGGACCTGGTGTTTCGCACCAGCCGGGGCGGGCAACACGCGCTCACTCTTCCCCCGGGCATCGAGCTGCTCGGGGTGGCGGTGAACGGGCAGTCGCAACCGGCGCGGGTCGAGTCGGGCCGGCTCCTGGTGGCGCTCACCCCGCCGGTCTCCCGGGTCGCGGTGCGCTGGCGCGAGCCCCGTGGGCTGTCCGTCGCCTTCCGTCCCTCGGCGGTGGAGGCGGGTGCACCCGGCGCGAACGTGGACGTGATGGTCTCGATGCCCGCGGAGCGGTGGGTGCTCTGGCTCGCCGGGCCCACCTTCGGACCAGCGGTGCTGTTCTGGAGCGTGCTGCTGGTGACGGTGCTGGTGGCGGTGGCGCTCGCGCGCGTCCCGCACAGCCCGCTCCGGCTGGCCGCCTGGGTGCTGCTCGGGGTGGGGCTGACGCAGATCTCGGTCCCCTCCGCCGCGGTGGTCGTGGTCTGGCTCCTCGCGCTCGGCTGGCGTGGCGCCGCGGGGGCCCGGGTGCGCCCGTGGTGGCTGTTCGACTGGATGCAGCTGGCCCTGGTGATCCTCACCGGCTTCGCCTTCCTCGCTCTCTTCGAGGCGGTCCGGCGAGGTCTGCTCGGGCAGCCGGAGATGCAGATCGCGGGGAATGGCTCCGTGCTCTCGGCCCTCCGCTGGACCGCGGACCGGGTCCCGGGCGCGCTGCCGCAACCCCTGGTGGTCTCGGTGCCGCTGATCGTCTATCGCCTGGCGATGCTGGCCTGGGCCCTGTGGCTCGCGACCGCGCTGCTCCGGTGGGTCCGGCAAGGCTGGCAGGCGATCGGGACGGGCGGGCTGTGGCGTCCGCGCCCACCGAAGGTGGTCACCGCTCCGGCGGCGCCCCCGCCGTCACCGCCGCCGCCGGCCTGAGCGGCGGCCCGTCTGGCCGCGGATGTCGGCCACGATCCACCGCCCATCCTCGGGCGAGGCCCGGGACGGGCGCTGGCCGGGGCGAACTGTCGTGCGCCGAGCGTTCCGGCGACCTTGCCGGATGCCGCCGGGCCGATCCGGCACTCCATTCGGGGACGGAGACGCCCCCGGGGATGTCCGGGGCGAGCGGTGGGAGGGCGGCGTTGCGGCGCGAGTGGTGGATCATCGCGGTGGTGGTCGCAGCAGTGAGCTGCGGCACCTCGGGCGGGGGGAAGGTCGGACCGGGCGAGGACGGCGGCATGGACCCGGACGCCGGCACCGTGGCGGACGGGGGGCCCGATGCCGGACCCGACGCCGGACCGCCGGACGGGGGCACCGTCGACGCGGGCACGCCCGGCCCCGACGGGGGCCAGCCGGACGGCGGGGGCGGCGGCCTGGGCACCATCCGCTGGTCCGAGCTCGCGGACCGTCCACTCGGCACCAGCGAGGGC
>DASROG010000208.1:0-7095 GCA_035646995.1 Myxococcaceae bacterium | reverse complement strand
CGGCTGGGCGGCGTCGGGTTCGCCGAGCTGCAGCGCGAGGCCCTGGAGCGCCACGCCCGGGGCTACGGCCCGCGGGCCGGCCCGGCGCTCCCCATCGGAGGGCTGTACCAGTGGCGACGGCAGGGCGAGCAGCACCGGTGGAATCCACAGACGGTCGCCCTGCTCCAGGCCGCGGTCCAGGGCGCGGACTGGGAGGCATTCCGGAAGTTCAGCGCCGCGGCGGATGACGAGATCCGCGGCGGGGCCACCCTGCGGGGGTTCCTCGAGCTGGTGCCGGCGAAGGAGCCGGTCCCGCTCGACGAGGTCGAGCCGCTGGAGTCGATCGTCAAGCGCTTCGTCACCGGGGCGATGAGCTTCGGCAGCATCAGCGCCGAGGCCCACGAGACCCTGGCCATCGCCATGAACCGGCTCGGCGGGCGCAGCAACTCCGGCGAGGGTGGCGAGGAATCGCGGCGCTACGAGCCCGACGCCAACGGCGATCTGCGCCGGAGCGCCATCAAGCAGGTGGCCAGCGCACGCTTCGGGGTCAGCGCCGAGTACCTGGTCAACGCCGACGAGCTGCAGATCAAGATCGCCCAGGGCGCCAAGCCGGGCGAGGGCGGGCAGCTGCCCGGCCACAAGGTGGACGAGCGCATCGCCCGCGTCCGCTGCTCCACGCCGGGGGTGACGCTCATCTCTCCCCCACCGCACCACGACATCTACAGCATCGAGGATCTGTCGCAGCTCATCTACGACCTCCAGGCGGTCAATCCCCGGTCGCGGATCAGCGTGAAGCTGGTCAGCGAGGTGGGCGTGGGCACCGTGGCCGCCGGGGTCACGAAGGCCGGCGCCGGGTGCGTGGTCATCGCCGGCTACGAGGGCGGCACCGGCGCCTCGCCCGTCTCCAGCATCCAGCACGCGGGGCTGCCCTGGGAGCTCGGCGTGGCCGAGACCCACCAGACGCTGGTGGAGAACGGGATGCGGGGCCGGGTCCGGGTGCAGACCGACGGCGGGATGCGCACCGGACGGGACGTGGTCGTCGCCGCGCTGCTGGGCGCCGAGGAGTACGGGATGGCCACCGCGTCGCTGGTGGCGATGGGCTGCGTGATGCTGCGCAAGTGCCACCTCAATACCTGCTCGGTCGGCATCGCCACCCAGGACCCGGAGCTCCGCGAGCGCTTCGCCGGAACGCCGGAGGGCGTGGTCCACTTCTTCCTCTTCGTCGCGCGGGAGGTGCGGGAGATCCTGGCGAGACTCGGCGCCCGCAGCCTGGACGAGATCATCGGCCGGCGGGATCTGCTCCACCGCCGCCAGGAGGTCGGGCACTGGAAGGCCCGCCGGCTCGACCTGTCGCCGATGCTGGTCATGCCCCGGGCCCCGGCGGACGCGCCGCGCCACTGCATCGAGGTGCAGAAGAAGGACGTCTCGGATCACCTGGACCGGGTGCTGCTCCAGCGCGCCCGCGCCACGCTCGAGGGAGGGGCCCCGAGCCTGATCGTGGTTCCGGTGAAGAATGCGCACCGCGCGGTCGGGGCGATGCTCTCCGGGGAGATCGCCCGGCTCCGGGGCGCCGGGGGCCTGCCGGACGACAGCATCCGGGTGCGGCTGCAGGGCTCGGCCGGGCAGAGCTTCGGCGCGTTCCTCGCCGCAGGGGTGACCCTCGAGCTGGAAGGAGACGCCAACGACTACGTCGGCAAGGGTCTCTCCGGCGGGCGGGTCATCGTCCGGCCGCCCGGCGGGGCGCGCTTCCCTCCCGAGGAGAACGTCATCATCGGGAACACCGTCCTCTACGGCGCGACCGGCGGCGAGATGTACGCCTCCGGGCTCGCCGGAGAGCGATTCGCGGTGCGGAACAGCGGCGCCTCGGCGGTGGTCGAGGGGGTGGGCGACCACGGCTGCGAGTACATGACCGGTGGCGTGGTGGTGGTGCTCGGGCCGACCGGCCGGAACTTCGGAGCGGGGATGAGCGGGGGAATGGCGTTCGTCCTCGACCGCGAGCGGCGCTTCCGCGATCGCTGCAACACCGACATGGTGGAGCTCGAGTCGCTGGTGGACGAGTCGGACATCTGGCTGGTGTACGGGCTGGTGGAGAACCACCTCCGGCACACCGCGAGCCCGGTGGCGCGCCGGGTGCTCGATCACTGGACGCACCTCGTCCCGCAGTTCGTGAAGGTGATGCCCACCGACTACAAGCGGGTGCTGCAGGCGCGCCGCGCGGCGCAGCGGCCGCCCACGACGGTGCCGGCGCGCCCGCGGCTCCGGGCCGTGGAGGGGTGAGCGGAGCACTCATGGGAAAGACCACCGGCTTCCTGGAGTGGCAGCGAGAGGCGCCCCCGAAGCGTCCCAAGTCCGAGCGGGTCCACGACACGCGGGAGTTCATCCTCACCCAGCCCGTGGAGCAGAGCCGGCGACAGGCGGGACGCTGCATGGACTGCGGAATTCCCTTCTGTCACCAGGGCTGTCCGCTCGGGAACCTCATCCCCGACTTCAACGACCTGGTGTGGCGGGGGCGGTGGGAGGAGGCCTGGGCCACGCTCTCCTCGACCAACGACTTCCCCGAGTTCACCGGGCGGCTCTGCCCCGCCCCGTGCGAGGCGGCCTGCGTGCTGGCCATCGACCAGGCGCCGGTCACCATCGAGCAGATCGAGAAGGAGATCGCCGACCGCGCTTTCCGGGAAGGCTGGGTCCGCCCGCGGCCTCCGGCGTCGAGGAGCGGAAAGACGGTGGCGGTGGTGGGCAGCGGGCCGGCAGGACTGGCCGCGGCCGCGGGGCTCAACCGCACGGGCCACACCGTCACCGTCTACGAGCGGGCGCCGGCGCCGGGCGGGCTGCTCCGCTTCGGCATCCCGGACTTCAAGCTGGAGAAGTCGCTGGTCGAGCGGCGAGTGAAGCTGCTCGAGGCCGAGGGCGTCACCTTCCGGTGCGGGGTGGACGTGGGCATGGCCCCGGGCTTCGACCACCTCGCCGCCGAGCACGACGCGCTGGTGCTGGCCCTGGGCGCGCGGCGGCCCCGCGACCTCGTGGTCCCGGGACGGGAGCTGCCCGGCGTGGTCTGGGCCATGGACTACCTGGAGGCGCAGAACCGGCACGTCGCCGGTGCGCCGCTCCCGCCGGAGCTGTCGGCGTACGGCAAGCGGGTGGTCATCCTCGGCGGCGGCGACACCGGCTCGGATTGCCTCGGCACCTCGCACCGGCAAGGCGCGGCGCACGTCGAGCAGATCGAGCTGCTCCCCGCGCCTCCCCCGAGCCGTGCCACGGGCAACTGGTGGCCCGACTGGCCGCTCGTCTTCCGCACCTCGTCCAGCCAGGAGGAGGGCGGCGAGCGCGAGTTCGGGCTGTCCACCACGCGCCTCATCGGCCGGAACGGGTGGCTGGCGGAGATGGAGCTGGCCCGGGTCAAGCTGGAGAGGGACGAGGCCGGCCGGAGCCGGGTGGTGACGCTCCCCGGGACCGAGACCACGCGGCAGGTGGACCTGCTCGTCCTGGCGATGGGATTCCTCGGGCCGGAGACGGCGGCGCTCGAGTCTCAGCTCGGCGTGGCCCTCGACGCCCGGGGCAACGTCCGGGTGGACGGGCGGTTCCGCACCTCGCGCCCGGGCATCTGGGCGGTGGGCGATGCGCGGCGGGGAGCGAGCCTCATCGTGTGGGCCATCTCCGACGGGCGCGAGGCCGCCCGCGACATCGACGGTGTGCTGAGCGGCGCATCGTCCCGGCTTCCCACCCGCGGGGTGGACCTGCCGTTCACCGCTCCGCCGGGCTGATCCTCGCCGGGCCGCCGCTCTCGCCATCGCGTTGCGCGGAGTTCTCGCACAGCGGACACCGCTCACTTCCTTCGTTGCGAGCCTGCCACGCCGTCAACACTGGCGAGGCGTTGCAGCGGGCTGCGCTGGCGGCGCGCGCATTTCCGGCGCCTAGCGTCCGCCCTCTCTCGCCAAGGGGTGGTGCCGATGAACCGACAGGGGACCTCTGGTTTCAGGAGCTGGCTTGCCGCTGCAGCGCTGCTCACGGTGTTACCGGGCACGGGGTGGGCAAGCGACAAGGATGACGACCCGCTCCCGCCGGTGAGACCGCCCGATGGGGTGAAGGTCAAGCCGCAGAAACCCGAGCGCGAGCTCAAGCAGATCCTCAAGGAGGTCGATCCCAAGAACGTCGGGCGGATCATCACGACGCTCGCAAACTTCGGTACGCGCCACCTCGAGTCGAGCCAGACCGATCCCACGCAGGGCATCGGCGCAGCCATCAACTTCGTGTTTGAGACCCTCCAGGGTTACGCGGCGCTCTCGGGCGGACGGATGACCGTGGAGAAGCAGACGTTCCATCTGGGTCCGATTCCCGGGACGATCCTCAATCCGGCGGGGGTGGACGTCACCAACGTGGTGGCGACCATCCACGGGAGCCTCACCCCGGACCGGATCTACCTGATCTCCGGTCACCTCGACACCCGACGGACCGTGCTCACCAATCCCGACGCCCTTCAACCCGGCGCGGACGACGACGCTTCCGGCGTGGCGGTGATCATGGAGGTCGCCCGGGTCCTCGCGACCCACAGCCCGGAGTCGACCATCGTCTTGACTGCGGTGGACGGCGAGGAGGAGGGGCTCTTTGGGTCCGACTTCCAGGCGAAGCAGTACAAGGCCGCCGGCGCCAACATCGAGGGCATGTTCTCCAACGACATCGTCGGCGCCAGCCGGTCCGAGACTGGGGTGAGCGACGCGCACCGGGTTCGCCTCTTCAGCGAGGGCGTGCCCACGACGCTCCGTCCCTCGGCGATTCCCGCCACCACCCCACCACTGACCGGCGCCCTTCTCACCTCGGCGCAGTCGCTGGCCCTTCAGCTCCTGCAACTCACCGGTGGCGAGAACGACAGCCAATCCCGTCAGCTGGCCAGGTTCGTGAAGAGCGTGGCGGAGAACGAGGACACCGACATGCGCGTTTGGCACCTCTACCGGCGTGACCGGTATCTCCGCGCCAGCGACCACGTCTCGTACCAGACCCAGGGTTACCCGGCGGCGCGTTTCACCGAGCCGAACGAGACCTTCGCCCACGAGCACCAGGACGTGCGGGTGGAGAACGGCATCCAGTTCGGTGATCTGGTCGAGTTCGTGGACTTCGATTACGTCGCCCGGGTGGCGAAGGTGAATGCCGCCACACTCTGGTCGCTGTCGCAGGGGCCGGGAACTCCCAAGAACGTGCAGATCCACGCCCCGGTGCTCACCAACAGCACCCTTCTCACCTGGGACGCCAACACCGACCCTGACCTCGATGGGTACGAGGTGGTCTGGCGGCAGACCAGCGAGGAGGAATGGACCAACGCCATTCCGGTGGGGAACGTGACCAGCGTAAACCTGCCGGCCGCGCCCAAGGACAACTTCCAGTTCGGTGTGCGGGCGGTGGACCGGGACGGCCACCACAGCCCGGTGGCGTTCCCGGTGACCAACTTCACCAACTGAAGCCGGGTGAGCCTGGTCGGCGGACTGGTCTCCAGCGCCTCGGCGGTCGCATCGGCCGGCTCGCTCGGCGCATGGATTCCTGGACGCTCGCCGGGAACGCGGCGCTCGTCGCGAGTCTGGCGAGCATCTCGATGAACGCGGTGATCGTTCGGCCGGGTGGCCCGCGTTCCGGCGCTCGTTCGTGCCACCCTCGGCATGGTGCTGGTCCTCACCGGGTGTGCGGAGCTCGCCGGCAGCACCTCGTCGAGCAAAGGCTGCACGAGCGCGGCGGACACCTCGCGACCGCCGCGCCTGCTCCTCGGGACGGCGGGCGCGAAGCGGCCCGCAGCTTCGGGAGTGACCGGACCACAGCCTGGAGCGATCAGCGAGGCTTCTCGGTCGGCGCGAGCTCGGCGGCGATCTCCCGCGAGAGCTTCTCCATCGCCCGGCTCAGCGCAGGCGCCAGATCGGCCGGTCCGCCGGACCCCGCCGGCTCGGTCAGCCGGGTGCGGTGGGTCCGCTCGGGCTGATCCGCGCCCGCGGGCAGCACGAACCAGACCGCGTCCATGACCAGCTGGCCGGACAGCTCGAGACGGTTCATCGCCACCACCACCGTCCGGTCCGCCGCCAGACCCGGAATCGCGTCCCCCAGCACCTGCGCCTCGGGCAGGAGCGCGCCCAGGTCCAGCACCAGGGTGTGCCGGAGCAGCGCGTCCAGCGGCTCCACCCACCGGTCGTACTCGTCCACCACCACGGTGTTCTCGCCCGTCCGCCGGACCATCTGTGGCCGATCCACGCCCTCGGGCACGGTGACCGGCGCGACCCGGACGCGGACCCCGTGCCCGCCACCGCCTCCCCCCTGCCCCTCGCGCGGCGACAGGGTGGAGAGCGTGTAGAACCGCGCCGCCGGGGAGCTCCCGAAGCACCCGGCGTCCGCCAGCGCGAACAGCACCAGCAGCGAGGACGAGAAAGTGCGCGCGCTCACGGCCGCTTCCCCTGGACCAGCGCCTCGGGATGCCGCTCGAGGTAGTCGGTCAGCAGCCGCACCGAGCGCGACGCCTCTCGCAGGTCACGCAGCGCCCGGGGGAGCTCCCCGGTGCCGGTGGTGGAGCTTCCCAGCAGCCCCGAGGTCGCGGAGAGCGTCTTCTCCAGCTGGGCGGAGGCACTCTGGAGGCTCTGCATCGTCGGCCCGATGTGCGTGCTCGCCTCGCGGGTGAGGACGTCGAGGTTCTTGATGGTGCCCGCGAGCTCCGGCGAGCGGAGCACCTGGTTCGCCCCCTGCACCAGCGACCGGGCGTCGGCGAGCAGCCCGCTCGTCGACTGGGCGATGTCGTCGAAGCCGCTGCCGGGAACCGTGGGGAGCTCCGGGTACTGGCCTCCGAACGTGAGACGAGCCTTGGGCGCGTGGGGGTGGAAGGCCAGCGCCACCACCTTGTTCCCGGTCAAGAGACTTGCGGTCTGCAGCTCCGCCCGGAGCCCCCGGGCGACCAGGAGCCCCATCTGCGCGTCCGTGGACTGCTGCAGCTGCTGGCCCTCCGAGGGAAGCTCACCCTCGTGGAGGAGCACCCGTTCGGGGTCGAGGGTCAGCGTCACCGGAACCCAGATCCGCCCCTCCCGCCCCTGGAGCCGCACAGCGGTCATCCTCGGGGGCATCGCTTTCGACACCCGGCACGAGGGAGAGAACGAG
>DASROG010000207.1:0-2486 GCA_035646995.1 Myxococcaceae bacterium | reverse complement strand
GGGCGAGGGCCTCCCCGACGTCGTCGACGCGCACGGGCCGAGCGGTCACCTGAGCGGCTTCGCCCGGCTGATGGGCCACTACCGAGCGATCGGCGGCGGGCTGTGGCTTCTCGGGGGTCTCGAGCGGGGACGTGACCCGCGCTGTCCGGACGGGGCGGTGAGCTCGGTCCTGAGCCCCGAGCCTTCCGAGCTGAGGCGTCAGCTCGAGCGGCTGATCGACGCCAGCGACCCTGGGAAGGCCCTGGATCTGGTCCGCTGCATCCAGGCACACCGCCCCGCCGCGTTCGATGAGCTCCGCTCCCTCTCTCCTCGGGCCCTCGAGGCCGCGGGGCGAGCCGAGCGCGCCGGCGGTCTGGAGTGGGCGCTGCGCTTCTCCTCGCTGGCCACCATCCTCGCCGACGAGAACGCCCACCTCCGCCGGCGGACCGAGCTGCTGCGCCGCCAGCTGTTTCCGCCCGGCACCCGGCCAGCCACCACCCGCTGAGCCTCGGCTCTCCGCGGCCAGCCTCCGCCCGTCAGCGGCCCAGCCGGGCACAGGCCTCGGCGGTCTCGTCGTCGAGCGGGAACCAGGCTTCCAGGTGCAGCTCCTCCAGCGCCACGTTCTGCGGCGCGCTGAAGGTGGTGACCGTGGTGAGGAACGCCACCCGGGTGTCGTCGCGCCGCAGGCGCACCGTCAGCGTCGGCTCCGAGGGAACGGCGAAGTCGGGCTGCTTCCAGCTCGCGGGCACCTCGGGCAGCTCGAGCAACCGGTGCAGCAGCGTGCCCAGCTCGGCATCCCCGCCGCTGGCCAGCACCTCGCGGTGGAGCCGGGAGAGCATCGCCCGGGCCGCCTGGGGCCAGTCCTCGACGAAGGGCCGCACCCCTCGGGGATCGAAGAGGAGCATCATCGCGTTCACCGGAGGCTCCAGCGCCCCGCCCTCGGCCACGAAGTGCGGCAGCAGCCGCGAGGCGCCCTCGTTGAGCCGGACGATGTCGTACTTCCGGTCGAACACCACCAGCGGGAACGGCTCGTGCTGCGCCATCATCCTCTCGATGGCCCGCTCCACCGCGGGCGGGAACGGAGCGTCGACGGACGGGTCGGGGAATGCCTCCTCCAGGCCTGCGGCGCGGAGCATCGCGTTCTGCTCCCGCAACGGAACATCGAGCGTCGAGGCGAGCCTGAGGATCATCTCCCGGCTCGGCCGCGAGCGCCCGGTCTCCAGGAAGCTCACGTGGCGTGCGGAGACCTCCGCGGCCAGCGCCAGGTCGAGCTGGCTCATCCCTCGCCGCGTCCGCCAGTGACGGAGCAGCGCAGGGAAGAGGGCGGGTGCACGTCGAGTCACGGCGACCAGTGTAACGACCGGGCCGGGTACCCCGCGCTTACCTCCCCAGGTCATTGCTCGGGACCTGAGCGGCCGACACCCTGTCCTCCATCTCTCGCTGGAGGTTCGTTCATGTCGTCCGAGCTGGCTCGTCGCTTCTCCACCCCGGATTCCTTCCTCGAGCTGCCCGGAGGGCGGATCGCCACCTGGCGGTTCGGGAGCGGGCCCGACCTGGTGGCCGTGCACGGCTGGCCGCTGCACGCCGCGACCTGGCGCCACCTCGTCCCTGGTCTCTCCCGGCAATTCACCGTCCATCTCCTCGACCTTCCCGGGAGCGGTCGCACGGAGTGGCCCGGCCCCGTGGACTTCCCGGTCTGCGCCGACGTCGTCCGCGCCTTCGTCGACGGCCTCGGCACGCGGCGCTACGCGATGCTCGCCCACGACAGCGGCGGAGCCATCGCCCGGATGGCCTCCGCCGGAGACGACCGGCTCGGGGCCATGGTCCTCGGCAACACCGAGATCCCCGGCCATCACCCTCCGCTCATCCAGGCGTACGTCCTGGCGGCTCGCCTCGGCATCGCCGGGCCGCTGCTGCGCTGGCTGGCGAAGGGACCGCTCCGGAAGACCAGCCTCGGCCTCGGTCCGCTGTTCACCGACCCGGCGTACATCGACGGCGACTGGGGGGAGCTGTTCCTCGCCCCGCTCGAGGATCCGCGCGTGCTGGAGGGTCAGCTCAAGCTGCTCCGGTCCGTCGACTTCGACGAGTCCGACGCCCTGGCCGAGGTCCACCGGCGCATCCGGGCCCCCGTCCTGTGCATCTGGGGGCCCGATGACCCGTTCTTCCCGGTGGCGAAGGCCCGGACGATGCTGCCCCAGTTCGCCGGCCCGGCGACCCTGGTGGAGATTCCCGGCGGCAAGCTCTTCGCTCACGAGGACCGGGCCGAGGAGTTCCTCGCACGGGCACTGCCCTTCCTCCGGAACCACCTGGGCGTGCGCGAGGACGTCGCGCGGTCTGCCTGAGCGCCGTCCCACCGGGGTCCGGAGGGTGGCGGCCCGGCCCCCACCGAGGTAGAGCCTCCCCCGGCAGATGATCGACAAGCTGGACGAAGTCGAGCGGCGATACGACCGGCTCGAGGCAGACCTCGCGAATCCAGAGACGCTGGGGGACAGCGCACGCCTCACCAG
>DASROG010000206.1:0-5377 GCA_035646995.1 Myxococcaceae bacterium | reverse complement strand
CCTCCGAGCCCTGGAGCACGTTCCACACGTCGGCGATGACCGCCTCCGACGGATGGTTGCTCTCGATCAGCCGCTCCTGGGTGAAGACGTCGGCGTGGTTGAAGAGCAGCACCGCGTGCGCCGCCTTCCCGTCCCGTCCGGCCCGCCCCACCTCCTGGTAGTAGGCCTCCACCGCCCGCGGGATGTTGGCGTGGACGACGAAGCGGATGTCCGGCTTGTCGATGCCCATCCCGAAGGCGTTCGTCGCCACCACCACCGCCGATGGGTCCGACATGAAGCGGTCCTGCGCCTCGTGCCGCTCCGCCTCCTCCATCCCGGCGTGGTAGACGACCGGGTCGTGCCCCCGCAGCCGGAGCGCGGCCTGCATCGCGTCCGCCTGCTTCCGGGTGGCGCAGTAGACGATGCCGCTCCCTCCCTCGGCGATGACCCGGGCCGTCGCCGCGCGACGCTCCTCGTCCCCCGACACCCGCAGCACCTCGAGGAAGAGGTTCGGGCGGTCGAACCCGGCCACGAAGACCCGCGGGTCCTTCATCAGCAGGCTCCGGACGATGTCCTCCCGCACCTCGGGGCTGGCGGTCGCGGTCAGCGCCACCGTGCGCGGAGGCCGGAGCCGCTTCCGCACCTGACCGAGCAGCGCGTAGTCGGGCCGGAAGTCGTGGCCCCACTGGCTGATGCAGTGGGCCTCGTCAACCGCCATCAGCTCCACACCCACCTCGCCCAGGGCGTCCAGGAAGCTCGGGCTCCTGAAGCGCTCGGGCGCCACGTAGACCAGCCGGTACGCCCCGGCCCGCATCCGCCGGATGCGCTCGGCTCGCTCCAGCTCGGGCACGGTGGAGTTGATGAGCGTCGCCGGGATGCCCCGGGCCTCCAGCTGCTCCACCTGGTCCTTCATCAGAGCGATGAGCGGCGAGATGACCAGGGTCAGCCCCTTCAGCATCATTGCCGGCAGCTGGTAGCAGAGGCTCTTCCCGGCGCCGGTGGGCATGACCACCACCACGTTGCGCCCGGCGAGGACGGAGTCCACCACCTCGGCCTGGCCGGGCCGGAAGGTGGTGAGACCGAAGGATTGCTCGAGCTCCGCGCGCGCGTCGTCGTGGAACCGGAGCGGCTCCGTCATGCTCCGCATCTTCACCGTTTGCCTCCAGCCGTCAACGCCTCTCCAGGGCTTGACGGGAGCGCGTGAAGCAACCCCGAGCGCGCCAGCGAGACGTACCGCCCGGCTCCGACGACCACGTGGTCCAGGACGCGGAGGTGGAAAATTCTCGCCCCGGCCTGCAGCTCCCGGGTGAGCTGGAGGTCCGCCTCCGACGGCTCGGGGTCACCGGAGGGGTGGTTGTGGGCGAAGATGACCGCCGTCGCCCGGGCGCCGAGCGCCGCGCGGAACACCTCCCGTGGGTCCACGGTACAGGCGTCGGTCGTCCCCTCCGCGACCCGCGCGTCCCCGAGCAGCACGTTCCGCGTGTTGAACGACAGGACGTGGAACACCTCGTGCCGGAGCAGGGTGAGCCGCGGCGCCAGGTAGCGGTACACCTCGCCGGCAGTCCGCAGCCGGGGCCGACCGTCGGGTGCGAGGTGCGCACGGCGGGCCAGCTCCAGCGCCGCCAGAACCTGCGCCGCACGCTCCCGGCCCAGACCCGGCGCGCTGCACAGCTCCGACGGCTCCATGCTCGCCAGCGCCCGGAGCCCGCCCGCGGCGGCGAGCAGTGACTCGCCCAGCCCGCGCACCGTCCGGCTCCGCCCACCGAAGAGCACCCCCAGCAGCTCGGCATCGTCCAGCGTCTGCGGCGCCTCGAGCAGCCGCTCCCGCGGCATCTGAAGTCGTCCGTCCTCGGAGTGCCCCTGCTCCACGCCACCGCAGGAAGAGCAAGCCACGTGCCCGTCCCGTGCGCATGAACGCCGGTTCAGCGCGCCGTCCGCGGACGCGGCCGGGCGGCGTCCTAGAACTTGGACATCGCGAACAGCGCCTTCATCTTCTCGTTGGTGTCGCGCAGCCGGCCGGAGAGGGTCCGCACCAGCGCCCAGAGCACCGAGTAGGCCAGCTCCTTGTCGGTGAAGAGCAGCTGGTCGAGCGGATCCCGCCCGATGCGCAGGAGCACCGCCTCGCCCTCGTGCGCGAGGGCGTCCGCGCTCCGCATCCCTTCCTCCACCACCGCCATCTCGCCGAACGCCTCGCCCGGCTGGAGGATCGCCAGCGCCTCCTCGCCCATCCCCGGCAGCTGACGGCTGATGCGCACCCGCCCCTCGACGACCACGTACATCGACGCGCCCGGCTCCCCCTCCCGGAACACGTACTTCCCGCGAGGAACCCGCTCGGTCTCGCAGACGCCGGCGAGGTTCTTCAGCTGGGCCTGGGACAGACCCTCGAACAGATGCACCCGCGAGAGCAGGTCGAGATTCATGGCATTCGTGACACCCTCGTAGCACTCTTTCCGCCATGGCCGACACCGTGCACGCAGTCACCATCATTGGCTCGGGGCCCGCGGGGTACACCGCCGCCATCTACGCCGCCCGGGCGAACCTCGAGCCCGTCCTCTATGCCGGCGGCCCGGCTCTGGACGAGCCCGCCCGGGTCCCAGGCGGCCAGCTGATGATCACCACCGATGTCGAGAACTACCCGGGGTTCCCCGAGGCCATCACCGGCCCGGAGCTCATGGAGCGCTTCAAGGCCCAGGCCGAGCGGTTCGGGACCATCATCCACATGGAGAACGTGATGAAGGTGGACCTCTCGGTCCGTCCCTTCACCCTCTGGGACGAGAGCGGACGTACGGTGAAGACCCAGACGGTCATCATCGCCACCGGGGCCGCCGCCAAGTGGCTCAACGTGCCCGGCGAGGCCGAGTACACCAATCGCGGCGTGTCGGCCTGCGCCACCTGCGACGGCGCCTTCTTCAAGGGTGAGGACGTCTTCGTGGTCGGCGGCGGCGACACCGCCATGGAGGAGGCCACCTACCTCGCGAAGATCGTGAACAAGGTCATCGTGCTCCACCGGCGCGACCAGTTCCGCGCCTCGAAGATCATGCAGCACCGGGTACTCGCCAATCCCAAGATCTCCGTGGTGTGGAACACCGTCGTGGAGGAGGTCCTCGGCAACGGCAAGCGGATGTCCGGCGCCCGGGTCAGGAACGTCAAGACCGGCGAGGTCATGACCCTTCACGCCGGCGGCCTCTTCGTCGCCATCGGACACAAGCCCAACAGCCAGCTCTTCGAGGAGTGGCTGGAGACGACCGAGAACGGCTACCTGAAGACCGTGCCCGGGAGCACGCGGACCAGCCTCGATGGTGTCTTCGCCAGTGGCGACGTGCAGGACGCGGTGTACCGGCAGGCGGTCACCGCCGCGGGTACCGGGTGCATGGCGGCCATCGAGGCCGAGCGCTTCCTCGTGGAGCACGGCGCGTGAGCACCCACCGGAAGCCGGCCGACCTTCGCACCCTGGCCATCCACGCCGGGAGCCGGCTCCCGGAGAGCAACGCGGTCCCCATCACCCCCGCCATCCACACCGCCGCGGTGAGCTGGTTCGACTCGGCGGACGAGCTCGACGCCGCGCTCGACGGCAAGGACTTCGTCTACACCCGCATCCGGGGCGAGAACCCCGTCCTCCTCGAGGAGGCGGTGGCCGCGCTCGAGGGCGCCGAGGCCTCGGCCGTGTTCGGCAGCGGCATGGCGGCGCTCCGGGCGGTCTTCGACGCCCAGGGCTTCGCTCCCGGCGACCGGGTGGTGCTGCCGGTGGACGGCTACGGCGCAACGCGCGCGCTCTACAAGCGGCTCGCGGACCAGCAGAAGGTCGAGCTGCACCCCCTGAAGCTCAGTGACGCGGGCGCCGTCGAGCGCATCGCGGCGATCCGCCCGAGGCTCGTCCTGGCCGAGAGCATGACCAACCCGCTGCTCCTCGTGCCCGATCTCCCGGCCATCGCCCGGGCTTCCCATGCCGCCGGCGCCGCGCTGGTCGTGGACGGGACCTTCACCTCGCCGGTCCTGCAGCCGACCCTCGCCCAGGGCGCGGACTACGCGCTCCAGTCGACGACCAAGTGGATCAACGGCCACTCGGATGCGACCGGCGGCGTGGTCTCCGGCACGCACGCGCGCATCGATCCGCTGCGTGGGGCGCGGGTGCTCGAGGGTGCCCTGCTCGGACCGTTCGAGGCCTGGCTCACCCTCCGCGGCCTCCGCACGCTCCCGGTCCGCATGGCGGCGCACTCGACGCACGCGCTCCACGTGGCCCGCCGGCTGCGCGAGGACGGCCGCGTCCACCGGGTGCTCTACCCGGGGCTGGCGGATCATCCGGACCACGCCACGGCCCGGACCCTGCTCCACGGCGGCTTCGGAGGCATGGTGGCCTTCGAGATCGCCGGCGCCGGCCGAGCGGAGTCCTTCCGCTTCCTCGAGGCACTGCGGCTGTGCCGCCCCGCGCCCTCGCTCGGAGACGTGACCACCCTGGTGATGCACGCCGCGAGCGCCAGCGCCCGGCGCCTCACCCCGGAGGAGCGGGCGGCGGCCGGCATCGGCGAGAATCTGATCCGCGTCTCGGTGGGGCTCGAGGACCCGGACGACATCGCCGAGGACCTCCTCCAGGCGCTCCAGGCGGTGGGTGGCCCATGAAGATGGTCGACGTCGGTGGCAAGGACCGGACCGAGCGGGTGGCGGTGGCCACCGCCAGGCTCCGCATGAAGCCCGAGACCGTGGCCCGCATCCGCGAGGGCAAGGTGGAGAAGGGGGATGTGCTCGCCGCGGCGCGCCTCGCCGGGGTGATGGCCACCAAGCGCACCCCGGACCTGATTCCCCTCTGCCATCCGATCGCCCTCACCGGGGTGACGGTCGAGGTCACGCTCGACGACGGCGGCGCCCGCGTCCGGGCCGAGGTGAAGACGCTCGACCGGACCGGCGTGGAGATGGAGGCGCTCACCGCCGCGGGCACCGCCGCCCTGACCATCTACGACATGGTGAAGAGCGTGGACCGGGGAATGGTCATCGAGGCGCTGCAGCTCGAGCACAAGGCCGGTGGCCGCACCGGCACCTGGGACCGGGGCAGGGCAGGGTAAGCAGCGACGCGGCGATGCCCATCTCCCCTGCGGAGGTCGCGCTCGATGTCCTGCTCGGCGCCGGCATCGGCGTCCTCAGCGGCATCGTCGGCATCGGGGGCGGGCTGTTCATCATCCCGCTGCTCGGCGTCTTCTTCGGCCTGACCCAGCAGATGGCGCAGGGCACGGCCCTGGTGATGGTGGTGCCCAACGTCCTGGTCGGGCTGTGGCGGTACGCGCGCCACCGGGGGTTCGACCCGCGCGGGGCGCAGCTCCTCGCGCTGCTCGCGCCGCTCTCCACCTACGTCGGCGCCCGCCTCGCGATGGTCGCCCCCTCCCGCGTGCTCCGGGTGGGGTTCGCC
>DASROG010000205.1:0-2205 GCA_035646995.1 Myxococcaceae bacterium | reverse complement strand
GGCCACGGACATCCCCGAGGCTGCGAGAACCGCGCTGGCAGGCACCTGGGTCTATGCGGGCGGTGAGGCCGAGCTCTCCGCGGTGAACCAGGCCGTCGAGCGGGCCACCGCGGACATGGGGTTTCTCGCCCGCGGATTCGCCGCCGAGGCGCTGCGGGCTCGGGCTCGTCCCCGCGAGCGATACACGCTGTCCCTCGAGGGGCCGACGGTGACCGTCGCCTCGCCCGACCATCCGACCGAGCGTGGCGACGTGGGCGGCCCGCCGGTCAGCGTCACCGACCGCTTCGGCGACGAGAACCAGACCACCTTCCGGTTCCGCGATGGCGCGCTGGTCGAGGCCGGCAAGAGCGCCGACGGCTCCGGCGAGACGGTGTTCACCCCGTCGGACGACGGGCGGACCCTCCGCGTCCGGCGCCTGATGGAGAGCAGCCGCCTGTCGGCGCCGGTGGACGTGACCCTGAGCTACCGGCGTCAGGAGTGACTCCGGGCCAGGGCCCTGGGTGGCAGGGGGGCTGTTCCGGCTGCTTCCGGACCGGCCTGTGCTTGTGGGGCGAGTCGGCGTGAGCGACGGTTCTGACATGGACTCCTTCGCCCCGCTGCTGGACCGCGCCCTGCTGCACACCCGCTCCTGGCTCGCTTCCCTCGGCATGCGGCCCGTCCGGCCCACGGCATCGCTGGAGAGTCTGCAGCAGGCGTTCGGAGGAGAGCTGCCCGAGGCCGGGCAGGACCCCCTCGAGGTGGTGGACCTGCTCGGTCGCGCCGGCGAGCCCGGGCTCATGGCCAGCGCCGGTCCCCGCTTCTTCGGTTTCGTCATCGGCGGGAGTCAGCCGGTGGCGCTGGCGGCGGACTGGCTCACCTCGGCCTGGGACCAGAACGCCGGCCTGTACGTGGTCTCGCCCACGGTCGCGGTGCTGGAGGACACCGCCGGGCGCTGGCTCAACGGGCTGCTCGGGCTCCCGCTCGAGGCTGCAGTGGGCTTCGTCACCGGGGGGCAGATGGCGAACTTCACCGGTCTCGCGGCGGCGCGGCACGCGCTGCTCGCCCGGGCGGGCTGGGACGTGTCGGACCAGGGGCTCTTCGGCGCGCCGGAGCTTCACGTGGTCGTCGGCGAGGAGGTGCACGTCACCATCCTCAGAGCGCTGCGCTTCCTCGGCCTCGGGCAGGCGCGGGTGAAGCGAGTGCGCACCGACGGCCAGGGGCGGATGGATCCGGACGCCCTTCCCGGCGTGCTCGCCCGGTGCAACGGGCCCACGCTGGTCTGTGTCCAGGCGGGCAACGTCAACACCGGCGCCATCGACCCGATGGAGCCGCTCATCTCGGCCGCGCACGCCCACCGGGCCTGGATTCACGTGGATGGAGCGTTCGGGCTCTGGGGAGCGGCGAGCGCGCGGACCCGGGAGCTGCTCCGCGGCGTGGAGGAGGCCGACAGCTGGGCGGTGGACGCGCACAAGTGGCTCAACGTGCCCTACGACTCGGGGGTGGCCATCGTGCGTGACCCGGCGGTGCTCGCCCGGGCGGTGGGCACGTCCGCCAGCTACCTGGTGCGCAACACCGGGCTCCGTGACGGCGTGGACTTCGTGCCGGAGTTCAGCCGGCGCGGGCGCGGCACACCGGTGTACGCCGCGCTCCGGGCGATGGGCCGCCGGGGCGTGGAGGAGGTGGTGGATCGCTGCTGTGCGCTGGCCCGGCGGTTCGCCGAGCGGCTCCAGCGCTCGCCCGGCGTGCACGTGCTGAACGAGGTGGTGCTCAACCAGGTGCTGGTCCGGTTCGACCCGCCCGGCGGCGGCGACTCCGACGCCTTCACCCGCGAGGTCATCGCTCGGGTCCAGGCCGACGGCACCTGCTGGCTCGGCGGCAGCCGCTGGAAGAACCAGGACGTGATGCGGATCAGCATCTCGGGGTGGAACACGACCAAGGAGGACGTCGACCAGTCCGCGGCCGCCATCCTTCGCTGCGCCGGCCGGGCCTGACCTTCGCCGGAGCGCGAGGGTCGGGCTACGCTCCGGCGGATGCGACTGTCGACACTCCTCCCTGCGATCGCACTGGTCGCGGCTCCGGCCGCGGTCGCCGGAAACGACACCCTGGTCTCCGACGCGCGAGCGGTAATCCAGGCCTTCAAGAAGAAGGATCCGCAGATCGAGAAATTCTTCGGCGCGGCCTCGGGCTACGCCGTCTTCCCCACCATCGCCAAGGGTGGGTTCGTCG
>DASROG010000204.1:0-12690 GCA_035646995.1 Myxococcaceae bacterium | reverse complement strand
GGAGGGACGTGACCGCTGGGCATTCCTGCTCCTGGCGGCGTTCTGCGTGCAGATCTACGCCGCGCCCGCGGAGTGGATCCCGGCGGTCGTCCCGCTGCGCCTGGCGCTGTCCCTGAGCTTCGGGGCGCTCGGGCTGCTCCTGCTGGAGCACGCAGGGCGCCGCATTCCGCTCCACTGGGACGGGACGCGGGGCCTCGCGCTGGTCGCGTTCCTCGCCTGGGCCGCGGCCTCGCACCTGTGGAGCGTGGCGCCGCGGGTCACCGACGAGTGGCTGCTGATGGTGGTGAAGGTGGCCCTGGCCTGGCTGCTGGTGGTGAACCTCGCCACCACCCCCCGCCGGCTGGCCATCCTCTGTCTCTGCCTCGTCGCCGGCTCCGTGGTCACCAGCGTCGGCGGCATCCTGCGCTACCTCTCGGGCGAGGAGCTGAGCCAGGGGTTCCGGACGCTGTGGCTCGGCGTCTTCGGCGACCCGAACTACCTCGCGGAGTACCTGGCGATGACCGTCCCCCTCGCGGTGGCCTTCATCGCCCGGCCTCGCGCGGGCGTCTGGGTGCGCCTGCTGTGCGTGGCCTCGGTGCTGCTGGCGGTCACCTGCATCGTCCTCACCTTCTCCCGCGGTGGGTTCCTGGGCCTCGTCTTCGGGGGGCTGGTCTGGGCCCTCCGGGAGCGGGCCCAGCGGACCAAGGCGCTGGTGCTCTCGGCGGTGCTGGCGGTGGGCGTGGCGATCTTCGCGCCCGCCACCTACTGGGAGCGAACCGACACCCTCGAGGAGTTCGAGCGAGACCAGTCCGCCCTGGGCCGCGTCAACGCCTGGCACGTGGCCTCGGCGGCGAGCCTGGACCGTCCGTTGCGGGGAGTGGGCGGCGGCGCGTTCCGCGATGCCTGGCCCCTCTACGCCCCGCCCGAGGTCCGGGAGACCCCGCTGGTGGCGCACAACATCTTCCTCGACACGCTGGGCGAGCTGGGCTGGGTCGGCTTCTTCCTCTTCCTCACCTTCGCCGGGAGTGCCACCGGGGCGGTGTTCCGCGCTGGAGGGGATCGGGAGATCGGCTGGCTGGCGCGGGGCATCGGCGCGAGCGTGGCCGGCTTTCTGCTCTGCAACTGCTTCACCGGCTCGCTCGCCGCTCCGCAGCTGTTCGTCCTCTTCGGGCTGGCGGGCGCGACCGAGCGGGTGGCGGCGCGGGAGGACGTGCTCGAGGCCGGGGTGGCCCGGCCGGTGATGGCGCCTTCGTGGGGTGGGTGATGAGGATCGGCAGACGGTGGAAGGAACGGGGAGAGACGCTGGTGCCTGCGACGCTGGCCGCCGTGTCGCTGGTGCTGGATCTGGCGGAGGGCGGCGAGTCGATCCTCCATGCTGCGGCGGTGGCGGTGGTGGCCCTGGCAGCGGCGCTGAGCGGGGCGGCGGCGGTGGTGAGCCTCGGGCGGTTCGGTCCGTCGCGGCTGGGGCGCCGCTTCGCCCTGTGGCGGGCCTGCGGGCTCCTGGCGGCGGCGGGTTGCCTCGCGCTGGAGGTCGTCCAGCGGTTCGGGACGCCGCGCCTCCCCGCCGACACGACGCTGGAGCTCACCGTCCTCGGGGCCGGGTGGGCCCTGCTCACCGGCTGGGTCTGGGGCCGCCGGAGCTGGGGGCGGATGGCGGCCGGGCTCGCGGTTCCGGGTTCGGACGACGAGGTCGCCGAGCGGGAGGCCCGGGAGGCCATGCGATGGACGGGCCAGGAGATGCGGAAGGCATGAGCACGCTCGTGGTGGTGGACGGCGTCCTCTGGGATCTCGAGGCCTCCGGGCCCTTCGGCGGCGTCTCGCCACTGGTCGGCGAGCCCTCGCCGGACGACGAGCGGACGGAGGAGCCGGAGCGCTCCTCCCCGGCCCCCGCGGACGATCCCGCGCCGTAGGTGGGGATCACCCCGAGCGGGAGCGGGGCTCGGCCCCCGCGCTGGCGCCGCGCGCCCGCGGCAGGGAGTCGAGCCCGCGAGCGATGAGCCGCGCCCGCAGGTCCGACAGGAGGTTCGGGACGAGGAAGGGCCCCTGGTAGACGAAGGCGGTGTAGACCTGGACCAGGTCCGCGCCGGCGTCGAGGCGCTCCAGCACGTCGTCGGCGGTGAACACGCCGCCGGAGGCCCAGAGCGCCAGGCGTCCCCGCGCGCGGGCCGCGGCGCGGCGCAGCGTCCCGAGCGCCAGCGGAGCGAGTGGCGCGCCCGAGAGCCCTCCGGCCTCCGCCGCCACCGGGCCGGTCACGCCGGGGCGGGCGAGGGTGGTGTTGGTGCAGATGAGGCCGGCGAGGCCGACCTCCACCGCGACGTCGACGACGGCGTCGACCTCCTCCCGTGCGAGGTCCGGGGCGATCTTGAGGAACAGCGGCGTGCCAGGCGAGATCACGTCCACACGCGCCTTCACCGCCGGGAGCAGGGCCCGCAGCGGCTCCGATTGCTGCAGCTGGCGGAGCCCCGGGGTGTTGGGCGAGCTCGCGTTGATGACCAGGTAGTCGGCCAGGACGCCGAGCGCCTCCGCCCCGGCGACGTAGTCGTCCACCGCGCGCTCGAGCGGTGTGTCCTTGTTCTTTCCCAGGTTCACGCCCACCGGCCCGGGCCGGCGCCCGAGGGCCCGCAGCCGCGCGGCCATCGCCTCGGCGCCGTGGTTGTTGAACCCCATGCGGTTGATGAGCGCGCGGGCCTCGGGAATGCGGAAGAGCCGGGGCGGCGGGTTCCCGGGCTGGGGCAGGGGCGTCACCGTCCCCACCTCGACACCGGCGAACCCCACCCCGAAGAAGCCGGCCACCGCCTCGGCGTCCTTGTCGAAGCCGGCGGCGAGCACCACCGGATGGGCAAAGCGCAGGCCCGCGCTGGTCACCGACAGGTCCGGCCCGCCGGAGGGGACGGCCGGAGGGCGCACCGCGCCCCACAGTCGCAGCGCAACCATCCCCAGCGCGTGTGCCCGCTCCGGGGGGAGGAGGAAGAGACCGCGCTTGATCAGTCCGTACACGCTCCCTGGCGAGTACCACCTTTCAGGGGATGAAGGAGTACTCGCGCGCCCAGGCCAGGGCCTGGTCCACCTCGTCGGGAGACATGATCCCGTGCTTCTCCACCAGGGCCACCTCCGAGCGCATGTCGGTCTCGAGCAGGTAGGGGCCGTCGGTGTTGAGGGTCAGCTTCACCCCCCGGTCGAGGAACGTCTGCACGATGTGCTTCAGCTCGTCCACGCCGCTCACCGCGTGAGTTTGGAGGTTCGAGGTGGGGCAGAGCTCGAGCACCACGTCCTGCTCGCGGAGCAGGCGCATCGCCGACTCGTCGTAGGCCGCCCGGATGCCGTGGCCGATCCGATGAGGCCGGAGCCGGTCCACCACCGCGATCACTCCCTCGGCGCCGGTGCCGCTCGTCTCCCCGGTGTGGACCGTGGTCTTCAGGCCCGCGTCGCGCGCCCGCTGGAACAGATCCTGGTAGGCGGCCACCTGGTCGGCGTCCAGCTCCAGGGGGCGGGTCTCGGTGCCGGCGAGATCGATGCCCACCACCCCCCGGTGCCGGTAGCGGATGGCCTTCTCCAGGATGATGGAGTTGAGCCGGTGGTCGAACTCGCGGGCCAGGCAGAAGATGAGCCCGGCCCGGACCCCGTACTCGAGCACCGCCCGGTCCATTCCCCGCAGCGCGGCGTGGATGATGTGGTCCAGGTCCAGCGTAGAGTCCTGGTTACGCTTCATCGGGTTGAACCGCAGCTCGATCTGCGTGACGCGGCTGCCGCGGAACTCCTTGCCGATGACCTCGTACACGCTCCGCTCGATGGCCATGGGCGAGCTCTGAATCTTCTCGGTCCAGGTGTGCATGATGCGGAGGTAGTCGTCGAGGCTCGAGACGTTGTCCGACCGTGCGGTGATCATCTCCACGAACTCGAAGTAGTTCTTCGTCGGCAGCTTGAACCCCTGGCTGTGGGCCATCGACCAGAGCACGTGCGGCGCCACCGCTCCGCCCACGTGGATGTGCAGGTCGATGAGCTCGCGGAACATGCCCCGAGGCTACAGAGGGACGGCGTCCTCCGTCGAGCGAGGCTTTCGTGAGGTGCCGGCTCGTGTAGTGTGCGCCGCCATGGCAGCGACACTGATCGATGGCAAGGCCATCGCGCTAAAAGTGAGGCGGGAGGTTGCCGAGGGCGCCCGCGAGCTCAAGGCGCACACCGGCCGCGTCCCCGGGCTGGCGGTAATCCGGGTGGGCGAGGATCCGGCGAGCAAGATCTACGTGACCGGCAAGCAGAAGGCTGCGGCCGAGGTGGGCTTCAACGCCACCGAGCACCACTTCCCCGAGACCGCCAGCCACTCCGAGGTGCAGGCGCGGCTGGAGGCGCTCAACGCCGACGACTCCGTGCACGGCATCCTGGTCCAGCTTCCGGTGCCGAAGCAGGTGAGCTCCGATCAGCTCCTGCGCGTGCTCCGCCCGGACAAGGACGCTGACGGCCTGCACGCGGTCAACGCTGGCCTCCTCGCCCAGGGCCGCGAGGCGACGGTGGCCTGCACCCCCTGGGGGGTGATGCGGATGCTCCAGGAGATCGACTGCAAACCACGTGGCAAGCGGGCGGTCGTGGTCGGCCGGAGCATCCTGGTAGGCCGCCCCATGGCGCTGCTCCTGCTCAATGCCGATGCCACCGTGACGATCTGCCACAGCAAGAGCGATCTCGCTGCGGAGGTGCCCCGGGCGGACATCCTGGTGGCGGCGGTGGGGGTCCCCGAGCTCATCAAGGGAGCGTGGGTGAAGCCCGGCGCGGTGGTCATCGACGTGGGCATCAACCGACTTCCCACCGGCAAGCTGGTGGGGGACGTGGAGTTCGCCGCGGCCGCCGAGCGGGCCTCCCACATCACCCCCGTACCCGGCGGCGTCGGGCCAATGACCATTGCCATGTTGCTCTCGAACACGCTGCGGAACGCCCGCGCCCTGCTCGGACAGTGAACTCCCGCGGGGCGGGGAGCCGGCTCCGGCCCCTGCGCCACCGCATGGCGCCCCCGGTGCTGTTATGACGATGGGTAGCACATGCTCGCGCTCCTGCTCCCCTACGTTGAGCTGCCGGACCTCCACCTCTTCGGTTTGACCGTTCACCCCTTCGGGATCTTCGCCGCGCTGGGGGTCTACGCCGGCGCCGTGCTCACCGTTCGCGCGGGCCGCGTGTACGGGCCGGGCGACACGAAGTCCCTCTCCGAGGTGTTCACCTGGGCGCTGGTGGGGGGCCTGCTCGGCGCCCACCTGCTGCACGTCCTCGGCTACCACCCCGAGCTGCTCCGCACCCAGGGACCGCTGGCCCTGCTCAAGGTCTGGGACGGCGTGTCCTCGATGGGCGGCGTCCTCGGCGGCATGGCGGGCATCGCCCTCTACTTCCGGCGGAAGAGACTCCGCATCCACCCCTACTGGGACGCGCTGGCGCTCGGCACGGCGCCCGGCTGGGCCGTGGCCCGGATGGGCTGCGCCGTCGTCCACGACCATCCCGGCGTCCGGAGCGATGCCTGGTTCGCCGTGGCGTTCCCCGACGGTCCCCGGCTGGACATGGGGCTGGTCGACTGCGTGCTCCTCCTGGTGATCAGCGCCGTGCTCTACCTCCTCGCCCGGAAGCCCCGGCCCCAGGGCACGCTGATGGGCGTCCTCGCCATCGGCTACTCGGTGCCGCGCTTCTTCCTGGACTTCTTCCGGGCGACGGACCTGGCCTTCGTCGACGGCCGGATCCTCGGCCTCACCCCGGCGCAGTGGATCACCCCGATCCTGGCCGCGGCCGGCGTGTACCTCCTGGTCATGGCACGTCGGATGCCGCTCGCCGCCCGGACCTCCGGCCCCGTCGTTCCGGGCCCGGCGGAGGAAGGACCGGACCGAGCGGGTCCGGTCAGCGCGCCGGAGGCGGCACGCCCGGAGGAGCGCCGCGCCCCTTCAACGCGCTGACGATGAGCCGCGTGGCCGGGCTCTTGTTCAGCGTGTAGAAGTGGATTCCCGGAACTCCGCGGGCGAGCAGCTCCATGCACTGAACCGTCGCATGCGCCACGCCGAGCTGCACCACCGCGTCCGGATCGTCGCGGTAGCGCTCGAGCTGGAGGACCAGCCGCATCGGCACCGTCGCCCCGCACAGCCGGACGAAGCGCTCGAGCTGCTCGATGTTGGTGATCGGCATGATGCCCGGGACGATGGGGACGTTGATCCCCACCCGGCGGGCTCGCTCGACGAAGTCGAAGTAGAAGGCGTTGTCGAAGAAGAGCTGGGTGATAACGAAATCCAGCCCCGCGTCCACCTTGGCCTTGAGGTGGCGGAGGTCGTCGTCCCGGAGCGGGGTCTCCACGTGGCCCTCCGGGTAGCCGGCGCCGCCGAGGCACAGGGTGTGGTCGCGCTCCCGGATGAACCGCACCAGCTCCGCGGCGTAGCGGAATCCTCCTGCCGGAGGCTGGAACTCGCGCTGGCCGGCCGGCGGGTCGCCCCGGAGGGCGAGGATGTTCTCCACGCCCATGGTCAGGAAGTGCTCCACCAGCTGGCCGAGCTCCTCGCGGGTGTGGCCCACGCAGGTGAGGTGCGCCATCGTCTCCAGCCCGGTGGCGCGGATCTGCCGGACCAGGTCCACGGTCCGCTCCTGCGTGCTGCCTCCTGCGCCGTAGGTGACGGAGACGAAGCCGGGCTCCAGCGGCTGCAGGTCCTCGACCGTCCGGAGGAGCGTGCGCCGGCCCTCCTCCGTCTTCGGAGGGAAGAACTCGAAGGAGAAGCAGGGGTCCGAGGGGTTGAGCCGGTTGCGGATCTTCATCACGGGTCTTGCGTGGACACTCTAGTCAGCGTGCGGCCGGGGCGCTCTTTCCGAACCCATGCCCCCAGCCTTGATCGCCCTCGGTGGGGTGGGGTAGTCCGGCGGCCACATCCATGGCCCGCCAGACACCACTCAACCGCGTTCACCGCGCGCTTGGAGCGCGGATGGTCGACTTCGCCGGCTGGGACATGCCGGTCCAGTACACCGGAGTGGTGGCGGAGCACGAGGCGGTACGCACCGCGGCCGGCCTGTTCGACGTCTCGCACATGGGAGAGATCGAGTTCCGCGGCGACGGCGCGCTGGAGAGCGCCAACGCGCTCATCACCAACGACCTCGGACGGGCCGCCAACGGCCAGGCGGTGTACGCCGGGCTCCTGAACCACCAGGGCGGCTTCGTCGACGACGTCGTGGCCTACCGGTTCTCGCCCGAGCACGTCCTTCTCTGCGTGAACGCCAGCAACCGGGAGAAGGACTTCGCCTGGATGACCGAGAACACCCCCCGCGTGCGGCCGGTGAACCGGAGCGACGACTTCGCCCAGCTGGCCATCCAGGGTCCGAGGGCGGCGAGCATCGTTCAGGCGCTCACCGACCTTCCGCTGGAGAGCATCGCCACCTACCGGTTCCACGAGGGAACGGTGGCGGGCGTGCCCTGCATCGTCTCGCGCACGGGCTACACCGGAGAGGACGGCTTCGAGCTCTACTGTCCGCCGGATCGTGCCGAGCATCTGTGGAACGCGCTGCTCGAGGCCGGCCGGACCGCGGGGCTGGTCCCGGCGGGGCTCGGGGCGCGGGACACCCTCCGGACCGAGATGAAGTACGCCCTCTACGGCAATGACATCGACGACGCCCACACCCCGCTCGAGGCCGGCCTCGGCTGGATCGTCAAGTGGGACAAGGGCGAGTTCGTGGGCCGCCCGGCGCTGGCCGCGCAGAAGTCCGTCGGCGTCCAGCGGAAGCTGGTGGGGTTCGAGATGCGCGAGCCCGGGATTCCCCGGCACGGGTATGCCATCGGGAAGGACGGGCAGCCGGTGGGCGAGGTGACCTCCGGGACCCAGGGTCCGACGGTGAAGAGGGCCATCGGCATCGGTTACGTCCCCACCGCGCTCGCCGCCGAGGGCACGCCGCTGGAGATCGACATCCGGGGTCGCCCCGTGCGCGCCCAGGTGGTGAAGACCCCGTTCAAGCGCTAGGAGCATCGCCGGCGCTTCCCGAGGAAGGCACGACACGACCATGGCCGAGAATCCGAAGAACGTCCGCTACACCAAGGACCACGAGTGGGCCCGTCGCGACGGCGGGGGCGTGGTGGTGGGGGTGACCGCCCATGCCCAGGAGGCGCTGGGGGACGTGGTGTACGTCGAGCTCCCCAAGGTGGGCGACGCGGTGACCGCCGGGAGCCCGTTCGGGGTGGTGGAGTCCACCAAGGCGGTGAGCGAGCTGTTCGCCCCTATCTCGGGCAAGGTGACCAAGGTGAACACCGCGCTCGCCGACGAGCCGTCGATCATCAACACCGACCCCTACGGGGCGGGGTGGATCGTCGAGGTGGAGCCGTCGGATCCGTCGCAGCTCGACGCCTTGATGGACGCCGACGGATACAACGAGCTGCTGGCGAAGACCGCGACCTGACAGCAGAAACCCTTCGAGGCCCTCGGACTGCGGACCGCGGGTTCGGAGGCGGCCGACCCGACGGAACTTGGCTTGTGGCTGCCTTGCGTCCCCGACGGCGGCTCTCGGGAACAATGCACCGTGAATCCCGGACGCGGCCACCCGACAGAACTTGGCTTGTGGCTGCCTTGCGTCCCCGACGGCGGCTCGCGGGAGCAATGCACCGTAAATCCCGGACGCGACCACCCGACAGAACTTGGCCTGTGGCTGCCTTGCGTCCCCGACGGCGGCTCGCGGGAGCAATGCACCGTAAATCCCGGACGCGACCACCCTGACCGAGCCAGCGTGGCCCGGTCCTGTTAAACCGGGCGCCTCCACAAGATCGTCGGAGGAGCGGGCTCGCCCGCCCTCCCGCCAGGTAACCATCGACGCGATGCCAGACGCCCGGAATCTCTCCGAGACCGACTCCTTTCCCCTCCGCCACATCGGCCCCGACTCCGCCGAGGTGACCGAGATGCTGCGCGTCGTCGGCGCGCCGTCCCTCCAGGCGCTGGTGGACCAGACACTCCCGGGCAGCATCCGGTTCCGGCGCACGCTGGATCTGCCGCCCGCGTTGGACGAGGCCCGGCTGCTGGAGGAGCTCGAGGCGCTGGCGGCGAAGAACCAGGTCTTCAAGTCCTTCATCGGCCAGGGCTACTCCGACACCTTCGTCCCGCCGGTCATCCTCCGGAACGTCTTCCAGAACCCCGGCTGGTACACCCAGTACACGCCCTACCAGCCTGAGATCTCCCAGGGACGGCTCGAGGCGCTGCTCAACTTCCAGACCATGGTGATCGACCTCACCGGGCTGCCGGTGGCCAACGCCTCGTTGCTCGACGAGGGCACCGCGGCGGCCGAGGCGATGCACCTCTTCCAGGCGCTGGCGAAGCCGGGGCACGACGCGTTCTTCGTCTCGGACAAGGTGCACCCCCAGACCCTGGAGGTGGTCCGGACGCGTGCCGGCGCGCTCGGCATTCCGGTGGTGGTCGGAGACACCCGCAACTTCGACTTCTCGACCAAGATCTTCGGGGCGCTGGTGCAGTACCCCGCGACCGACGGGCTGGTCGAGGACCTGGCCTCGTTCTTCGACCGCGTGCACGCCGAGGGCGCGTACGCCGCGGTGGCCACCGACCTCCTCGCGCTGACCGTGCTCACCCCTCCCGGTGAGCTGGGGGCGGACGTCGCCGTGGGCAGCGCTCAGCGCTTCGGCGTTCCGATGGGTTACGGCGGGCCGCATGCCGCATTCTTCGCGGTGAAGCAGGAGTTCACCCGGCTCCTGCCGGGGCGGATCATCGGCGTGTCCGAGGACGCCCAGGGCCACCGCGCGCTCCGGATGGCGCTGCAGACCCGCGAGCAGCACATCCGCCGCGAGAAGGCCACGAGCAACATCTGCACCGCGCAGGCGCTGCTCGCGGTGATGGCCAGCTTCTACGCCGCCTGGCACGGCCCCGAGGGGCTGAAGGGCATCGCCACCCGGGTGCACGGTCTCACCGTCCGGCTGGCCCGCGGCCTCGGCAAGCTGGGCATCAAGGTGAAGCACACCAGCGTCTTCGACACGCTCCGGCTGGAGATGGAGCCGGTCGAGGCCGACCGGGCGATGGCGCGGGCCCGCGACCGGAAGATGAACCTCCGGCGCATCGACGCTCGCAGCATCGGCATCGCGCTCGACGAGACGACCCGGCCCGAGGACGTGGAGGCGCTGTGGAGCGTGTTCGCCGGCGGAAAGCCGGTGGACTTCGCCGCGGAGGTGCTGGCCTCGGAGGTGACCCCCTCCTGGGGCCCGGCGCTCACCCGGAAGAGCGCGTACCTCACCCACCCGGTCTTCCACCGCCACCGGTCGGAGACCGAGATGCTCCGGTACATCAAGCGGCTGGAGGCGAGGGACCTGAGCCTCACCTACGCGATGATCCCGCTGGGCAGCTGCACCATGAAGCTGAACGCCACCGCGGAGATGATCCCGGTGACCTTCCCCGGCTTCTCCCGGCTCCACCCTTTCGCGCCGCTCGAGCAGACCGAGGGGTACCAGCAGCTGTTCCGCGAGCTGGAGCGGATGCTCGCAGAGATCACCGGCTTCGCCGCGGTGTCGCTGCAGCCCAACGCCGGCAGCCAGGGCGAGTACGCCGGCCTGCTGGTCATCCGGAAGTGGCACGAGAGCCGCGGCGACCGTGACCGGAAGGTGTGCCTCATCCCCGCCTCGGCCCACGGCACCAACCCGGCCAGTGCGGTGATGGCCGGCTTCGAGGTGGTGGTGGTGAAGAGTGACGAGGACGGCAGCATCGACCTCGCGGACCTCGAGGCCAAGTCCACGCAGCACCAGGCGCGGCTGGGCGCGCTGATGGTGACCTACCCCTCCACCCACGGCGTGTTCGAGGAGGAGATCCGGAAGATCTGCGACATCGTCCACGGCCACGGCGGGCAGGTCTACATGGACGGGGCGAACATGAACGCCCAGGTGGGGCTGTGCCGGCCGGGAGATTTCGGCGCGGACGTCTGCCACCTCAACCTGCACAAGACGTTCTGCATCCCGCACGGCGGCGGCGGTCCGGGCATGGGGCCGATCTGCGTCGCGGCGCACCTCGCGCCCTTCCTCCCGGGCCACCCGGTGGTGAAGACCGGCGGGGCCCAGGGCACGGGGCCGGTCTCCGCCGCGCCGTGGGGCAGCTCGAGCATCCTGGTCATCTCTTACGCCTACATCCGGATGATGGGCGCCGCGGGGCTCACCCGCGCGACCGAGGTGGCGATCCTCGCCGCCAACTACATCGCCGCTCGGCTGGAGGATCACTTCCCGCTCCTCTACCGCGGCGCCCGGGGGCGCGTGGCGCACGAGTGCATCCTCGACCTCCGCGCGTTGAAGAAGTCGGCGGGCATCGAGGTGGATGACGTGGCCAAGCGCCTCATCGACTACGGGTTCCACGCCCCGACGGTCTCCTTCCCGGTCGCGGGTACGGTGATGGTCGAGCCCACCGAGAGCGAGAGCAAGGCGGAGCTGGACCGCTTCTGCGACGCGATGATCGCCATCCGGAAGGAGATCGCCGACGTCGAGGCGGGGCGGCAGCCGCGCGAGGGGAACGTTCTCAAGAGCTCCCCGCACACCGCCGGGGTGGTCACCGCCGACGGCTGGGACCGGCCGTACTCCCGTCAGCTGGGGGCCTTCCCGTCGGCGTACGTCCGGGCGAGCAAGTTCTGGCCGGCGGTGGGGCGGCTGAACAACGTCCTCGGCGACCGGAAGCTCATCTGCAGCTGCCCACCCGTCGACGACTACGTCTGAGACGATGATCTCTCCCGTCGCGTCCTGATCCTGCGGCCAGCGACGGCTGGCTCTCGGCTGCGGCTGCCCTGACAGCTGTGCTGCAGCCGCCCTGATCTCGATGACGGCGGCCTATCGAGGACACCCTGGCGTGGCTCTCGGCTGCGGCTGCCCTGATCGAGGGTGCTGGTGTGGGACAACGTCCGCACGTCCGACTCCAGGCGAGCCTGATCTTTCGACCTTCGAGGTACGTGAGGGCGTCACCGAGCGTGTCGGGTCTCCGGCAATCGTCTGGAACGACTGCCGCTGGATCACTTTCCGCGCCGGCCGACCATCACACCACGCGAGCCATAGAACCCTCCAGATTAGACATCCGTTTTCTTTGTCCTATTCGAGCGGTTGCACCACTCGCCACCTGCTCGTGTCCTCCGATCGAGAGGAGGAGCATGCATACGAAACGAGCATGGTTGTGGTGGGCCGTCGTCCTGGCAGCTGGGTGCAGTGGTGGCAACCGAGGCACCGCGGAGGAACCGGAGCCCCTTCGGAACGATCCGCCGAAGAAGGAGGCGGCTCCGACGCATTCGAGTCCGATTGCCCTGACGAGCGACGACCGCTTCGTCTGGAGCGTCAACCCCGACAACGACTCCGTCTCGGTCTTCGAGGTGGCGAACGGGGCGAACAGGGAGGTGGCCGAGATCAAGGTCGGAAAGGAGCCCTGGTGCGTGGCCATCAAGGAGGACCGCAACGGCGGGCACGACGAGGTCATCGCCTACGTCACCAACATGGCGAGCGGCACCGTCTCGGTGATCGATGGGCAGCGGTACAAGGTCATCGAGACGATCCAGGTTGGAACCGAGCCCTTCGGCTGTGCCCTGACGCCTGATGGCAAGAGGCTGTACGTCTCGAACTTCTCGTCCGATAGCGTTTCGGTGATCAACACCCAGAGCTACCGGGTCACCAGGACCATCGAGGGCGTGGGAAGCAAGCCCCGGGGGATCGCCATCACTGCCGACGGGAAGAAGGTCTACGTCACCCAGTTCCTGGCCGTCTCCCGGGCC
>DASROG010000203.1:0-5335 GCA_035646995.1 Myxococcaceae bacterium | reverse complement strand
ACTCCGAGCCGAGGAGCCCCTGCTCCTCGGCGGCCACCGCGGCGAAGAGGATGCTCCGCCTCGGCGCCTTCTCGAGCGCGGCGTGCGCGCGGGCGACGGCGAGCATCAGCGCCACCCCGGAGGCGTTGTCCTCGGCTCCGTTGTAGATGGCGTCGTCGCCCGGCGCGGCATCGGCCCGGATGCCGAGGTGGTCGTGGTGCGCGGTGTAGAGCACGACCTCCGAGGACAGCTTCGGATCGCTCCCGGGGAGGAGCGCCAGCACGTTCGAGGTCCGCGTGCGCTCGATCCGGCTGTCGAAGGCGGTGCTGACCCCGATGCCCAGCGGCACCGGCTGGAACTGCCGGCCGTTCGCCGAGCGGACGAGGTCGTCGAGGCTGCGGCCGGCGAGCGCCACCAGCTTGCGGCAGGCCTCCTCGGTCACCCAGCCGCGCAGCGGCACCCGCCGGTCGGTGGTGGGGACGGAGTACTGCGGCCCGGTCCAGGAGCTCCGCACGACCTGCCAGGGGTACCCGGCGCTGTGCGTGGTGTGGAGGATGATGGCGCCGGCTGCGCCGACCCGGGCCGCCATCTCGTACTTGTAGTCCCACCGGCCGTACCAGAGGCGGGCGCGGCCGGCGAAGAGGGCGGGATCGTCCTCGGGGTCGCTGTTCAGGATGAGCAGCACCTTGCCCCGGAGGTCCTGGCCCTTGAAGTCGTCCCAGGCGTACTCGGGGGCGCGGATGCCGTAGCCGACGAAGACCAGCTCCGCGCGGTCGAGCGCGGTGTGCCCCGCCTCGTCTCCGGCGACGGCCACGACGTCGTCCGCATGGCGGAGCACCAGCGACTCGCGCCCACGGGCGAACTGGACGGTCTCGGCGTGGCCCTCCACCCCGACGATGTCGAAGGGCTGGAGGAATCCCTGGGGCCCCGCGGGCCGGAGCCCGAGCGCCTCGAGCTGCGCGGCGATGTACGACTGAGCGAGCGCATCCCCCCGGGTGCCCGGGCCGCGTCCCTCCAGGAGATTCGAGGCGAGGAAGCGGACGTGGGCGCGGATGGTGTCGGGGGTGATGGCCCGCTCCGCGGCGGCCGAGGTCCTGGCGGGCGGCGCGGCGGCGAGCGACAGCGCGAGAGCGACGGTGAGCATGGGTCGGCCCGTTCTGCCCCGAGGAGTGGGCCGCCGTCCAGTGAAGGGGCTTCCACTGACGGACGCGGCAGTGCTCGCGGCGCTGCAGGGGCGACACCATCGACCGGCGCAGATCGCCGGCCGGCCGGTCCCGGTGCGGCGCCTGTTCACGGTGAAGGTCACGCAGGCGCGCTGAGCGGGCGGAGCCCACGCGCGCACGGCCGGCTCGCTCCGGAAGCTCGGCCTAGCTCAGGAGCGGACCTTCCACTGCGTCCCCGTCGGTCCGTCGCGCAGCTCCACCCCGAGGCCGAGGAGCTCGTCACGGATGGCGTCGGAGCGGGCGAAGTCCTTGCCCTTCCGGGCCTGGGTGCGCTCGACGAGCATCGACTCGATCCGCTCCCGGTCGAGCCCGCGCTGGCGGACCAGGCGATCGCGCCGCCGCTCGAGCCAGGTCGCGGGATCGGTTCCGAGCACTCCGAGCACGCCCCCCATCGTGGGGACGACCGCCCGCAGCGCGGCGAGCGTGCGGAGCACCATCGCCCGGTCGGGTACCGGCGGCTTGTCGAGGTACTCGTTCAGCTGGCCGAAGAGGCCGGAGGCCGCCGCCAGCGCGCCCGCGGTGTTGAAGTCGTCGTCCATCGCCTGCTCGAAGGCGCGGAGGTGCGCGTCGGGACCGCCGTGGAGCGGACCGGGCTTCACCTCACGGCCACCGAGCCGCTCGTCGACACGCTGGAGCGTCTCGTAGAAGTACTCCATGCGCTTCTCGGCGTCGGCGAGCGCGTCGTCGGAGAAGGCCAGCTGGTTCCGGTAATGACTGGAGAGGAAGAACAGGCGCAGCGCCTCGGCGTCCACCTTCGCCAGGGCATGGCGCAGCTGGACCACGTTCCCGAGACTCTTCGACATCTTGGCGTTCTCGAGCTCGAGGAACCCGGCGTGCATCCACACCTTCGAGAGTGGCACGTGGTGGGCGGCCTCGGACTGGGCGATCTCGTTCTCGTGGTGGGGAAAGATGAGGTCGAGCCCGCCCCCGTGAATGTCGAAGGTGGTGCCGAGGTACCTCTCGCTCATGGCCGAGCACTCGATGTGCCACCCCGGACGGCCGCGGCCCCAGGGCGCATCCCAGGCCGGCTCGCCCGGCTTCTCGGCCTTCCAGAGCGCGAAGTCGAGCGGCTCGCGCTTGTGCTCGCCCGGCGTGACGCGTTCGCCGGCCCGGAGGTCGTCGAGGTTCCGGCGTGAGAGCTTGGCGTACTCCGGCCAGTGCGACACCTGGAAGTAGACGTCGCCCCCGGCGGCGTAGGCCACCCCCTGGTCGAGCAGCGCCTGGATGAGAGCGAGGATCTCCGGGATGACCTCCGTCACCCGGGGGGAGACGTCGGGTGGAAGCAGGCCGAGCGCCCGAGCGTCCTCCTCGAAGGCGTCGATGAACCGCTCGGCCAGGGCGCGCGGGTCCTCGCCGGCCTCCCGGGCGGCGTTGATGATCTTGTCGTCGACGTCCGTGTAATTGCGGACGTAGGACACGCGGTATCCGCGGTGTCGGAGATAACGCACCACGACGTCGAAGACCGTGAAGGTCCGGGCGTTGCCGATGTGCACCCACGAGTAGACGGTGGGACCACACACGTACAGACGCACTTCACCCGGCCGGAGGGGCTCGAGGGGCTCCTTGCGACGGGTCAGCGTGTTGTAGACGGATAGCGCGGCGGAACTGTGGGTGGCGGACACGGGAGTGGCGCGGTGAAGCGAGGAACGTGACATCATTGCACGGCTGGGGGATGAGGGACCCCGCGAACGAGCATGGCGCCATCCAACCCCAAGCGACCTCCACGGCGACCTCCTCCCGAGGATGGCACGAAGGACACCGAAGACACGGGCGAGCTTCCGTTCGACGAGCGTGAGGCCACGCCGCTCAACGCCGACGACCCGGCGCCCCAGCGGGTGACGACCTATCCGGTGCGCCCGGGCCGTAAGCGGCGTGCGGGTCGGGACACGATCGGCCCGTCGTCGATGGTCTCCACCGTCGGTGCAGCGGGCACGCAGGAGCTATTCCTCTACGCCGAGCACGGGCCGGGGACCGGGCAGCTCCTGCCCGTGGGTGAGGGCGCGCTGATCCTCGGGCGGTCCAGCAGCTGCGACCTGAGGCTGCCGCACGCGTCGATCAGCCGCCGGCATGCCCGGCTCACCCGTCGAGGTGAGCAGCTGTTCCTCGAGGACCTCGGAAGCCAGAACGGAACCTTCCTCGACGACGAGCGGCTCGCCGGACCGCGCGAGCTCCTGGTGGGTCAGCGCATCCACATCGGACCGGCGGTGCTGAGGCTCCGGGTGCCGGGCGGGAACACCCGGACGGACCGCCCGCGGCGTCGTTCGGCAGGGGCCGTGGTCGACGGTCCCGTCCGTCCGCTGCGGATCGTGGTGCTCGCGGCCACCGCAGGGTTTCTGCTCGCGACCGCGCTCGCGCTCTGGGCTGCGCAGACGCACCCGGGCTGGCTCCGCCTCTCGACGCCGTCGACCAGCGCTCCCCGGCGCTGAGCACGTCCGGCCGTCCACGCCTGCGCCTCGAAGGTGTCTGGCACCTTCGGTGGGTCGCCCTCACGCGATGCCGAGAAACATCAGACGACGCGCAGGTTTGGCCGCCGCTGTGCCGCCTCGGTCCTGCAGGAGCGCCTGGGATCGAAGGTGTCTGGCACCTTCGAAGGGCTTGCCCTCGTCCGACGTCGAGAAACCTCAGACGCTGCGTAGGTTTGGCCGCCGGCGTGCCGCCCGGTCCTGCAGGAGCGCCTGCGCACCGCGAACCGCGAGCACCGCGTTCAGCCCGGCGAACCCGAGCAGGACGAGGGCGATGATCAGCGGGCCCCGGTCTTCTCCGGGACGCTCACCCTCGCGGAGCACCCACAGTCGCCCGTCCACCGGCCGGAGCCCGGGGACCGCCCGGAGCTGCGCCGCCGAATCGCGGTAGCCGGGCACGTCCTCCAGGGGAAGCAGCCGCCCCCGCACCCCGAACGGACGCGCATCCGGCGGCGGAGGACGCTTGCCGGGAACCCAGTCCTCGGTCGGGAGCAGCGGCCGCCGCACCAGGAGCGGGGTGTCCTGCAGCGGGACAAGAACCATCCGGGCGCCGCGGTCGACGCCATAGAAGGCGGTGCCGAGCGGGACCCCGTGCACCTGGGCGAAGACGTTCGGCCGCAGCTGATCGAACCGGTAGGTTCCCTCGCTCCCGAGCGTGACCGGCTCGCGCCGCGCGAAGACGTACGCGACGTCCGGCGCCTCCCGCCACAGGAGGAAGAGCGCCCCCGCGAGACAGAGGACCGCCACCGGAAGCTGGACGCCCGTCACCCGGCGGCGTGTGCTGCGCTCGAGCTGTCGGATCCGCTCGTCGCGGGCTTCGTCAGCAGAGAGCGGAGCGCGTTCCGCCAAAGTGGAGCCCCGACGACCTAGGTGATGCTGAAGATCTTCCGGAGGTCCGCCTCGATCTCGTCCTCGGTGCACTCCTTGGCGAGGCTGAGCTCCTTGATCAGCAGAGCCCGGGCGGTATCGAGCATCTTCCGCTCACCGAACGATAGGTCCTTGTCGCCCTTCAGCAGGTACAGGTCGCGGAGCACCTCCGCGATCTCGAAGACCGAGCCGGTCTTGATCTTCTCCATGTACTCCCGGTAGCGCCGGTTCCAGGTGGTGGAGTCGACCGAGATGTCCTTCTCCCGGAGGATGGCGTAGACCTGCTTGACGTCGTCCTCGCTGATGATCTCCCGCAGACCGACCGAACCGACCTTGTTGATCGGGATCATGATCCGCATCCCGTTCTCGAGGATGCGGAGGACGTAGAAGGACTGACGCTGGCCGGCGACCTCGGTGTGCTCGATGCCCATCACCTCGCCCACCCCCTGCCCGGGGTAGACGGCCTTGTCGCCGGTCTTGAAGCTGGTCTGCACTTGGGAGCTGTCTCCTCGCGGCCTGGAACGCCGCAAAGTCCAAGAACTTACCACAGGTTCGGGTTTTCTGCAATGCGTCGTCTTGACCGGCAGATCCGGGCCCGATTAGGCTGTTGCGCCTTTTTGTCAGGGCACCCGCAGACGTATCGACGGTGAGGCTGCGGGGGGTTTGCAGTCGGACCTCCAAGGCGGCTGCAGTCACACTGGCCAGGGCACCCGCAGACGTATCGACGGTGAGGCTGCGGGGGTTTGCAGTCGGACCCCCAAGGCGGCTGCAGTCACACTGGCCAGGGCACCCGCGGATTACGGG
>DASROG010000202.1:0-4572 GCA_035646995.1 Myxococcaceae bacterium | reverse complement strand
GGCCCCCTCCGGTGTGAGGCGTCCACCCGGAAGACACCGGAGGAGGTCGGCGTTGCGGCGCCGAGCCGCGCCCGGTGCTCCGGGGTTCGTCAGCGGAGGACGGCGAGTTGCTCCTGCGTGAGGCTCGTGTCCTCGCCTTCGAAGTCGATCGGCTTCATCTCTGCCCAGCGCACCCCGGGGCTTTCGTCCACCGCGGAGCCGCGGAACGGCCGAAGGAGGCGCAGGAGACGCGTCGAAGCCGGCTGCGCAGGCGGCGTGGGGAGAGGACCGGTGAAGCGCTGCATGCTAGTTGCCCCTTTGCGCCGGACATCGCCGGACAAACCAGGAGGCTGCATCGCTCGAACCACCCCGAGGCTCAAACAATCCGCACGCTTGGCGGTGTTCCCCGTTGCGCTCGCGGTGAGTCCCAGCGCGTCTGTTGCGCGGCGCGCTACAGAAGAAGCTCCCCATGCGGGGTCCCATGCGGGGTCCCATGCGAGGTCCATGCGAGGTCCCATGCGAGGTCTCAGAGAACTCGTCTCGAAGGTGTCTGACCTTCGATCGGGAAAACCCGGAGCCGGGTCCCTCATGGGTCCGGCCTCCGGACGACCGCCGCAGGCGGTCTGACCCGCCCAGCTCTACTGCGTCGCCGGTGCCGGCCGCCGCCGCCCCGCGAGCGCCCCACCGCCGAACACCAGTCCGGCGAGCACCGCGATCACGCCGGGCAGCCAGCCCGCGAGCTCGAGACCCTCGACCGCATCGAGCGAGTACGCGCCCGGCCCGATGAACGCCAGAGCGGCCGCCGCGGCGATGAGCACGAGGTTGTACTCGAAGCCGCCTTCGGTGACGAAGAAGCCCTTCGGCAGGTGCACGGCGAAGGTCGCGACCACCATCACCGCGATGACCAGGGCCGCACCCACCGGAGTGAGGAAACCGAGCGCGAGGAGCAATCCGCCCACGAGCTCGGCGCTGCCGGCCAGCCCTGCCTGCACCTTGCCCGGGCGGAAGCCGATGCTCTCCATCCAGCCCCCGGTCCCGGCAATCCCGTATCCGCTGAACCAGCCGAACAGCTTCTGGCCGCCGTGCGCGGCCACCGTGAGACCCACCACCAGTCGCAACAACAGAAGTCCGATGTCCATGTCGTGTCCTCCCAGACCCTCCTGTCCTAGCCACTCGCCGGCCACACGGCCGCGCAACACACCGTTCCCCGCTGGAGCAACGGGCTGCCGTCCAGCGACACCTCCTGGCTTCCTCGGCCCCACGCCGGGGGATTCGAGGCCTCGGCAACTGAGCGACGACGCCCGGACAGACTCCCCACACACACCACGGCCACCGGCCTCCGCGGTGAGCCGTCTCCGAACGATTGACCGACGCGGGGGAGCAGCCGTTGTTACCTCCGGGCATGACTGCTTCTCTGCAAGACAAGGTTGCCCTGGTCACCGGCGCCTCCTCCGGCATCGGAGAGGCCACTGCCCTGGCGCTCGCCCGCGCCGGTGCTCGTGTCGCCATCGCCGCGCGCCGTCGCGACCGGCTGGAGAGCCTGGCCCGGCGCATCGCCGAGACCGGTGGACGTTCGCTGGTGCTCGAGGCCGACGTCGCGAGGCCCGAGGAGGCCGAGGCCATCGTGGCCCGCACCGTGGGCTCCTGGGGACACCTGGACATCCTGGTGAACAACGCCGGCGTGATGCTGCTCTCGCCCATCGATCGCGCCCGGGTCGAGGACTGGCAGCGCATGCTCGACCTGAACCTGCTCGGCCTCATGGTCGCCACCCGCGCGGCGCTCCCCCACATGCGCCGGCAGAAGGACGGGCACGTGGTGAACATCTCCTCCACCGCGGGCCGGGTGGCGAACCCGGATGCCTCGGTCTACGCCGCGACCAAGTTCGGGGTCGGAGCGTTCTCCGACGCGCTCCGGCGCGAGGTGTACCGGGACAACATCCGGGTCACCGTCGTCGAGCCCGGGGCGGTGGCCACCGAGCTGAGGGAGCACGTGCCCGATGCCGACACCCGCGAGCGCATCGACACCTGGGCCCTCTCGATGCGCCAGCTGCAGAGTGAGGACGTCGCCGCCGCCATCCTGTACGCGGTGAGCCAGCCGCCCCATGTGAACGTGAACGAGATCCTCCTGCGCCCGACCGACCAGGAGCGCTGAGAGTCTCCGCCGACGGCCGCAGCGGACCCTGCCCGAGCACTCTCCAGACCACGGGACCTAGCGGCTCCGCTGCTCGCCGCCCGTCGAGAACTCCGCCGTCGTTCCGGTGAAGTGAAGGATCTGCACCTGTCCCCCATCGGTCTGCTGGGGCCCGATCTGCGGGCTGACCGGCAGCACCGCGCCCACCAGCGGGCTTCCATCGGGCATGAGCAGGAGGGTCCCGGCGCCCAGGCCACCGAGCACCGGCGCTGCCGCCGCGCCCGGAGGCAGGAGCGCACGCAGCGACACGCCGCCGTCGGCGCCGGTGGAGACCACCACCGGCACGTCGTTCGCCAGCTGGAGCCCCACCGGCGATCCGGGAATGGGCTCGCTCAGCGCGAACCCTCCGGGCTGGCCTCCGTCCTCCAGCAGCGACCAGCCGCCCTCGCCCAGGGAGAAGACCGGCACCGCCACCCCGACCTGCAGCTTGCTGAGCGGCTCGTACTGCCACTCGGATGCGGCCACCACCACGCCGCCGTCCCTGCGCTCGTGGATCCGCGGCGTGTGGAAGAGCAGCCCCTCGGCCGCGGGTGAAGGAAGGCCCAGATCCGACCAGCCGGCATCGGCCCTCCAGCGAAACGCGTGCAGCGTGCCGAAGCTGCCCGGAGAGGCCGCCGCGGAGAAGGCGATCAGCGGCGTGCCGTCCGCGGCGAGCGCCAGCTCGGGCTCGCTCACCCCCGCATCGAGGACCAGTGCCTCGAGGATCTCCGTCCACCCCGAGGCACCGAGGACCAGCATCCGGAGCTCGTGGCCCGTGGCGAGCACCAGCCGCACCTGACCGTCGGAGCCCCGAGCGAGAGCGATCCCGCTGAGCTGTGGCGCGGAGACCGGCACCGGAACCGGCTGCCACCGGCTGCCGTCGAAGGTCCAGGTCTGGAGCGGGAAGGCTCCGATGGTGGCGCCCGGGCCGGAGTCGCCGAAGGCGAGTACCGGGCGGCCAGTGCCCTCGGTGGCGAGCCGCACGAAGAGCGGCGCGCTGTAGGGGAATCGCTCGGTCGAGCTGGCCACGGTACCGCCCAGGGGGTCCCACGCCGAGCCCGACCACCGCACCACGTGCAGCTCGGTGGCGACGGTGCCCGGAGACTCGACCAGCTCGACATGGGCGACGAGCAGCGCTCCGGACGGGTCGAGCGCCATCGCCGGGTACACCTGCGCCTCATGGCCCAGCGGCGGCCCGAACGGCTGCCACACGCCGGACCAGCCCGCGTCCGGGAGGCCGCCGTCCGTCGGCTGGCCGCCGTCCCCGGGACCGCCATCCCCGCACCCGGCATCGCCGGGACCTGCGTCTGGACCCGCGTCTGCACCCGCGTCAGGACCCGCGTCCACGGTGGGGCCTGCGTCGACTCCGGCGTCGGCGGTGTGCGTGAGCTGGAGGGTCTCGGAGCAGGCCGCGGACACCACCAGCAGGAACGCCATCCCCCACACCGCACGCACGCGACTGCCCTCCGATGCCCCGGGGTCGCCCGGTGCCGGAAACAGGGTGGACCTACACGAGGCGGCGGAGAAGTCCCCGGAACGACGATCGGCGAGAGGTGTCCGCTTGGCACCGGGAGAGAGCATGCGCACCTCCCCTCTGTCTCACCCCGAGGAGGCAGCCATGCCCGTGCTCCCTATCCGTTCCCGTGCCCCGCGTCGGAGGGGGAGGAGCCTCACCGTCCGCCTCTCGGAGGACGTGGAGGAGCGGCTCCGGGCACGGATCCGGGAGAGCGGCCTCAAGCAGTCGGAGGCGGTCTCGATGCTGCTGGAGTTTGCGCTGGCGCTGGAGGCCGAGATCCAGGACCTGGAGCCGGAGCTGTCCTGTCACGCGTCCAACCGCGGTCTCCCCATCGGTAGGGCGCTGGTCCAGCTGGCCGGACGCAGCCTCGGCATCGAGCCGGTGGAGGTCTACGCGCCCGTCTCGGGCCACGCCTGACCGGGACGACCGTCCAGATGTCAGACCGACACGTCATTGTCACGGGAACGTTCAGCCGCTATCTCCCGCCCGAAGGGAGTCGCCCCGTGAAGCGCACAGACCTGGTGGAGATGGAGAACCTCGGGCCCGTGTACTACTGGCAGGGTGTCCCGCACCCGGTGCGGGCAACCCGCTTCCGGGACCCGCGGAGCCTGCGACTCATCGAGACACGGGAGCCCGCGGACACAGCGGAGGCCGAGGCCTGGCGGGAGCTGGCTCCCGACGCGCCGCCGCCACCGGCTGACGCCTTCTGGCACCCGTTCGACGCCTGAGGGCCACAGCGGAGACTGGCCGGGTTGATCGCGGGGATCGCGCCGCGATCGCGACCGAGGCCTAGAAGCGAGGAGGACGCGGGGCTCGGGCCCCGTAACCGACGAGCGACGACGGAATGGGCCGCGAGGGCAAGCGAGGACCGATCAAACCCGGTCGGTTTCCGCTGTGAGACCTGCCG
>DASROG010000201.1:0-13898 GCA_035646995.1 Myxococcaceae bacterium | reverse complement strand
AGCCTCTCGCGGCGACCCCTTCAATCGAAGTTGTAGCGGAGAACGATCACAGCCGCGAGCGTGCTGATGAAGACATCGTGAGCACCCAGCGGGGCACGGGTGTAAGCGATCTCGAGACCGAGCGTGAGGTTCTCGCGCCGGGTGTAGAAGAAGCCACCGGCCAGGCGGTAGCGACGGAACCTCTCGTCACCGATGCTGTAACCGGCCTGGTAGCTCAAGGTGAGGCCCAGCGGGATGGTCCCTAGCTCGCGCAGGTCCAGGTCTAGACCCCCTCCGAGGGAAAGCGTGTCGACTCCGACCGACGATGCGTCGGCAGCCACCGAGTTGTGCGAGTAGCTCACGTTGGCGACGAACCCGAGGCCTCGGGTGATCGTCCAGGCAGCCGAAAGCGCAGGCGTGAGAGTCGTCGAGTTGGTGCTCACGACCGGGGTCTGTACGCTGCCCTCGGCGATGCTTTCTCGAATGGCCAGGAGGATGTCCAGCCCCACCGAGGGTCCAACGGTCACATCGAAGAGCAGGCCCAGTTGCAGGGTGGGCAGCGGGCGAATGGCGAAGGTCGTGCCGGCGCCGGCTCTCACCACGCCGTTCAGTCCGACCCCTGCTGCGGCCGAGCCGTTCGCCCCGCTGTACACCAAACCGGCGGCTCCGATCCGCAGCGCCCACCAATCGAAGATCCCCCACTGGCCACTGAACGCCTGCGTGTAGGCGATGATCTTGTAGTCTGCGAGTGAGACCGGATTCCCGTTCAGGTCGAACGTCGGACCTTCGGCCGTCGCGTAGCCGAAGCCCGTCTCGCTGCCCACCGTGGTGGTGGTGAACGGGTCGGCGATCGCCACCCGTGGAATGAACAGGTGTGGGCCGAGCTGACGCCGCGGCGCTTCCGGCTCGGCGGCCCAGGCCGACGCCACCACCAAGAGCGACGCATACACTCCGACTCGCGATCCTCGAAACGGTGTCATCGTGGCTCCCCGGCCTCGGACTGGCGCCAACCACCTCCCGCTCGTAAGCATCACGCGGAGGGAAGGCAAACAGTGCGGAGGCGTTCAGGCACGGGGAGAACAGACCCGCGACCCGGCCTCGATGACCGTGGCGTCAGTGCTTGAGCGGGCGTCCGCTTCCTCCAGCAGACATCACCGCGACTGAGGCGAGCCGGCGCTCAGAGGTAGGTCTGGACCGAGACGTTCTCCGCGAGAACGTTGGTCCCCGGGGAAGCCTCGCTCAGGGCCTGCATCAGGTACGCGATGTCGTTTGCCCGGATGATGTTCGCCACGCTCTGTTCGCTGAGGCTGATGCCGGTGCGGAAGCGGGCGATGTGGTTGGCGTACACCAGATCCCCGCGCGGTCCCGCGGGTCCCTCATTCATCGCCGGGTTGTAGCAGACGCCGATCTGACCGTTCTGGCCCGCGGTGATCACGTTCTCGGCAATCCGGTTCCCGGCGCTGTCACCCCCGCGGACGAACACGCCGAGGAAGGTATCGACGATCACGTTCTCCTGGACGAGCACCCCGTAGGAGTTGACGATCACCACCCCGATCTCCACGTCCGGCGGAGTGCCTCCGCGATCCTCCCCCAGAATGCGCAGGTGCTTCAGGGTGACGTTCCTCGAGCGGAGGACCTCCACTCCGGTGCCGAACCAGCCGGCGGACCCGTCTCGGACCGCGACGCCGGAAGAGTCTTCGATCCGGATCCCGACGCCCTTGCCCGCGGGTCCCCAGAGCGCGTGGCCGTCCAGGTCGAGCGTCACCTGGCTGGCACGGATCACGATCGCCACGTCCCGGGCGTGGAGGTCACGTCGCAGGACGTACTTCCCGGGCTGGTCGATGACGATCGGCCGCTGAAGGCGGCGGCCCGGGCTGGAGCTGACGTCGAGCTCACGAACCTCGTCCTCGCGCTCGGCTGTCCGAGCCTCCAGCGGGAGTGCGACCAGGAGAAGAACTGCCAAGATGGACAATGAAAAGGAGTGCTTGCCAGACATGGAGTGGTCCTCGAGAGCGGGCCTGGAGCGGCCGATCTCGTGACGTCAGCACCCGCGGATTCGGTTCCTCCGAGTGTCGGAAACCCGGGTGCCTGGTCCGGCGTACCGTGGGAGGGAAGGTGCCTCGATGCGTGCCCCTCCGAACAGACGCCGGAAGGTCTTCGAGTCCGTCGCGCTCCCCTGCGCCCGGGCAGTGCATCGGTTCGCCCTGAAGCTCACCCGCGACCCGGCGACCGCTGCGGACCTGGTCCAGGAGGTCCTCCTCCGGGCGTACCGCTCGTTCGACGCCTTCGAGCCGGGGACGAACTGCCGAGCCTGGATGCTGGCCATCGCCTACTCCGTGTTCATCAACATGCGCCGGAAGGGTGAACGCGCGCCGGCGCTCGTCGAGCTCTCCGAGGTCGACGCCGAGCAGGTGCCCGATGCAGGCTGGTCGGTGGATCGCGACGTGTGGACCGGGGCGCGGCTGGAGAGCGCCCTGCATGCGCTCCCCGAGGAGATCCGGGCGGTGGTGGTGCTGGTGCTGGTCGAGGAGCTGACCTACGAGGAGGCCGCGGCGGTGCTGAGATGTCCGGTCGGCACGATTCGGTCACGCCTCTTCCGCGGGCGGCGGGCGCTCTTCACCCTGCTGCGCCAGCCGGCGGCCGAAGCAGGTCTGCTGGACGGAGCGAGGAAGCCATGAGTAGCGGACCGCACCCCAGCGCTGCGCTGCATGACCTTCATGATGGTCGGCTCGACCCGGCCGAGCGGGCACGGGTGGAGGAGCACCTGCTGTCGTGCACGCGGTGCCAGAGCGAGCTGGAGGCGCTCCGGGCGCTCTCGGGGGCCGCGCGGCAGCTCGCGGGAAGTGCGGTGCCGGGCGACTTCGAGCCTCTCCTGCGCGGGGCCCTGGATACGGAGGACCGCCACCAGGCCGGTGTGCGGCGCCGGCGCCTGGTGGCCGCATCGCTGCTGGTGGTCGCTGCGGCGCTTGTCCTCTGGGTTCTGCGAGCCCCGGCGCGACCGGACTGGGCAGCGATCGCCGTCGCCACCGCCGAGCAGTTCGAGCGTGGGCAGCTGCTGCTGGACGTGGCGGAGACGAGTCCTGACCGCCTCGAGGCAGCGCTGCGCGCGCGGGGGGCCAGCGTCAGGGTCCTCGACCTGGGAATGATGGGGCTCCAGCTGCTCGGTGGTTCGGTGCGCGAGGTGGAGGGGCGACGCGTGGCGCTCATCGCCTACCGGGACGCCCAGGGACGGACGCTCCTCTGCGAGATGCTCCCCGGAGCGGGCATTCGCCTACCGCGCGCCGCAGACCAGCGGCACCAGGGCACGCTGGTTTTCCACGTGTACGCCCTGCGCGGGCGAACAGCGGTCTTCTGGCACGAGGGGCCCGTGCTCTGCGTGCTGGTGGGGACCGGCGACGCAGAGGCGGTCGTCGCGCTGGCAATGGCGAAGGCAATGGTGCCCGAGGGTGCGCCCCGCGAGGGCCGCCATTGATTCGCACCGGTGCCTCCGGGTATCTGGACCGCTCGATCCCGTGAAGCGCTACTTCGTCCACACCTTCGGCTGCCAGATGAACGTCAACGACTCGCTCCGCATGGGCGAGGCGCTGGCCACCATCGGCTACCGGCCGACGCCGACGGCCGAGCAGGCGGACCTGATCATCCTCAACACTTGCGCCATCCGGGAGAAGGCCGAGGACAAGATGCTCTCGGCCCTGGGGCGGTACCGGGCGATCAAGACCCAGCGCGGGGCGCTGCTCGCCGTGGGCGGCTGCGTCGCCCAGCAGGAGAAGGGCAAGCTCCTGGCCCGCGTCCCCTACCTGGACTTCGTCTTCGGGCCCGATGCCATCGGAAGGCTCCCGGAGCTGGTCACCCGCGTGGTCGAGGACCGGGTCCGGGTCGCCGAGACCGCCTGGGTCGACTCCGAGGAGTACGTCTTCCCCCGCGCCGACCCGGGCAGCTCCGCCGGGAAGGTGAGCGAGTTCGTCACGGTGATGAAGGGCTGCGACAACGTCTGCAGCTTCTGCGTCGTCCCTCACACCCGCGGCCGCGAGGTCAGCCGGCCCTTCGTCGAGGTCCTGGAGGAGGTCTCCTCGCTCACCACCGTGGGCGTGCGCGAGGTGACGCTCATCGGTCAGAACGTCAACTCGTACCGGGGCGGGGTCTCCTTCGCCGAGCTGTTGCTCCGCGTCGCCCAGGTGCGGGGCATCGAGCGGGTGCGCTTCACCACCAGCCACCCCCACGATCTCTCCCCTGTGCTCATCGACGCCTTCCGGCAGGAGCCGCGCATCGCCCCGCACTTCCACCTGCCGGTCCAGAGCGGGAGCGACACGGTGCTGCGCCGGATGAAGCGGGACTACACCGTCGCCGAGTACCTGGAGCGCCTCGCCGCGCTCCGGGCCGCACGCCCGGGCATCGCCGTCACCACCGACATCATCGTCGGCTTCCCCGGAGAGACCGAGGAGGACTTCCAGCGGACGCTCGCCCTGACCGAGCAGGTCCGGTACGAGAACCAGTTCTCCTTCGTCTTCTCCGCCCGCCCGCGCACCGTGGCCGCGCTCAAGGAGACCGAGTGGGGGCCGGTTCCGCACGAGGTGAAGGTCGAGCGGCTGGAGCAGCTCCAGGCCATCCAGCGACGGATCAGCGGAGAGATCGGCGCAGGCCTCGTGGACCACGAGGTGGAGGTGCTGGTCGAAGGCCCGAGCAGGTCCCACCCCTCGAGGCGTTTCGGGCGCACGCCGGAGAACCGCACCGTGAACTTCGACGGGACGGCGCCCGCCGGCGCCCGGGCGCGGGTTCGCATCACCCACGGCTCGCCGAGCGCGCTGCTCGGCGTGGAGGCCAGCCTGGTGGACCTCCCGCCCGTCCCGCCGGCGCGGCCCAGGACGGAGGCCGCCTGATGGGAGTCCGCCCCTTCCAGGGAGCGACGCCGCGGCTGCACCCGTCGGTCTTCATCGCCGACGGGGCGCAGGTCATCGGGAACGTGGAGATCGGGGAGGATTCCTCGGTCTGGTACAACACCGTCCTCCGCGGGGACGTGAACACCATCCGCATCGGGGCCCGGACCAACCTCCAGGACCTCACGATGGTGCACGTGGAGAAGGGCACCCATCCCACCCGCATCGGGGACGACGTCACCGTCGGTCACCACGTGGTGATCCACGGCTGCACCATCGGGAACCGGGTCCTGGTCGGCATCGGCGCCATCGTGCTGAACGGGGTGGTCATCGAGGACGATTCATTCATCGCCGCCGGGACGCTCCTCATTCCCGGGACGCGCGTGCCCTCCGGGTCCATGGTCATGGGCAGCCCGGGCAAGGTGAAGCGGCCCCTCACGGACCTCGAGCGAGCAGGCCTGTTGACCTCTGCGGCCGGGTACGTCCTGAACGCAAAGCTCCACCGGGAGGGGTGAGGTCCCCCCAGGGCGGCGCGCCAAGGGGTCCAACCGGGCCCAGGGGCCGGCGGCGGTGCACCGGTCGGGCTTTCCCTGACCTGGGGGCCTCCCGTGGTAGAACATCCGTTCAATGCCGCCACAGGACGCTCTCCGGAGCTGCGCCCTCTTCAAGGGATTCACGGAGACGGGACTGCAGATCCTCGCGGGCATCGCGGTGGAGCGCACGTACCCTCGGGGGACTCCGCTCTTCGTGGAGAACATGCTCGCCGAGAGCCTGTTCATCATCGCCGACGGGCGGGTGGGCATCACGGTGCGCAACGGGGCCGAGGAGCTCCCCCTGGGCGAGCTGCAGCGCGGGGACTCGCTCGGGGAGCTGGCGCTGGTGCAGCAGGGTCAGCGGCTCTGCAGCGCGATGGCACTGACGCCGGTGACCGCGGTGGAGCTCCGGAGCGTGGACTTCCAGCGGCTCATGACCCAGAAGCCCCAGGCTTGCCTCAAGCTCCTGATGGCGATCGTGTCCCAGTTCGGTGCCAGGCTCCAGGCGAACCGGGAGGCGTTCAAGGCCCTGCTCCCACGGCCCTGAGCTGCCGGAACCGCGACCCCAGGTGCTAAGGTCCCTCGACCCGGGGGCGCCTGGGGCGAAACCCGCTTGGAAGCGATTCTCAAGACACTCCTGCTCGGCTCGCACGGCGCGATGGCGTACCTCTCCATCTTCGCGGTGCTGGTGGCCTGTGGGCTGGGCGTGCCCCTGCCGGAGGACATCTCGCTCATCCTCGGCGGGTTCCTGGTCTACAAGGGCGTCGCGCACCTCTGGGCGATGGTCGCCACCGGATTCCTGGGCATCCTGGTCGGTGACTCGCTCATCTACCTGGCCGGCAGACGGGTGGGCCGGCGGGTCCGCACGGGGCACGGGTGGCTCGCGCGGGTGGTGACCCCCGCCCGGCGCATCCAGGTGGAGGGGCTCTTCGCCCGGCACGGCGAGAAGATCGTCATCGCCGCCCGCTTCATGCCCGGCGTCCGGGCGGTGACCTACTTCACCGCCGGGTCAGCGGGGATGCCCTACGCCCGCTTCATCTGCTTCGACGGGCTGGCCGCCCTGGCCTCCGCGCCGCTGTTCGTCCTCCTGGGGTACCGGTTCGGGCGGCACCTGCAGGAGGTCATCGAGCTGATGAAGCGCTACCAGCTCATCGCGGTGGGGCTGCTCCTGGGCACGGTCCTGCTCTGGGCTGCCATCCGCCGGTGGCGAGAGCTGGCCCTGGCCAAGAAAGTCCGCGAGCAGCTGGGTGAGGACGACCGGCCGCCTCCGCCGGGCGCCGTGCTCCGCGAGCCCGCCGGCGAGCTCAACAAGTAGGGGCGGCCAAGCCCGCGACACTCCTCGCGAAAACCGGGGGTCACGGGCGCCCGGGATGGCTTTTGTCCGGGGTGCAGCGTATAGAACGCCATGCTGACCGACCCCCTCCGCCTGGTGCTCACGTTCGACGACGTGCTGCTCCAGCCGGCCCAGAGCCACGTCCTCCCGAAGGACGTCGAGCTCGGCACCCGACTCACCCGCAACCTCCGCCTCAACATCCCGCTGCTCTCGGCGGCGATGGACACCGTCACCGAGTCCGCCACCGCCATCGCCATGGCACAGCAGGGCGGCATCGGGGTCATCCACAAGAACCTGAGCGTGGAGCGTCAGGCCGCCGAGGTGGCCCGGGTGAAGAAGTACTCGAGCGGGATGGTCAGCGAGCCGGTGGTCATCGAGCCCGAGGCTCCGCTCCACGTGGCGCTCGACCTCATGCGGAAGAACGGCATCTCCGGCATCCCGGTGACCCGGGGCCGGAAGCTGATGGGAATCCTCACCAGCAGGGACGTCCGGTTCGAGACCAACCTCGACAAGAAGGTCGAGGAGGTGATGACCCGGAAGCTGATCACCGCCCGAGAGGGAGTGAGCAAGGCTGCGGCGCAGGAGCTCCTCCACTCCAACCGCATCGAGAAGCTGCTCCTGGTGGACGAGCACGGCGAGCTCCGCGGCCTCATGACCATCAAGGACATCGAGAAGTCGCGAACTCACCCCAACGCGGCGAAGGACGGGAAGGGTCGGCTCCTCTGCGCGGCCGCGGTGGGCGTGGGCCCGGACCGGGAGGAGCGCGTGGCGGCGCTGCTCAAGGCGGGCTGCGACGTGCTGGTGGTGGACACTGCCCACGGCCACTCCGACGGGGTGCTGGACGCGGTCCGCGACACGCGGCGGAACTTCTCCGGCTTCGAGCTGGTGGCGGGCAACGTGGCCACCGCCGAGGGGACCCGGGAGCTCATCGAGGCCGGCGTCGACGCGGTGAAGGTGGGCATCGGCCCGGGCAGCATCTGCACCACCCGGGTGGTGGCCGGGGTCGGCGTGCCGCAGCTGACCGCGGTCGACGACTGCGCCCGCGAAGCCGACCGGCACGACGTCCCGGTCATCTCGGACGGAGGCATCAAGTACTCCGGCGACATCGTGAAGGCCCTGGCCGCCGGGGCGAGCACGGTGATGATCGGCTCGCTCTTCGCCGGCACCGAGGAGGCGCCGGGCGAGGTCATCCTGTACCAGGGCCGGAGCTACAAGAGCTACCGGGGCATGGGCTCGCTGGGGGCGATGAAGCGCGGCGGCAAGGAGCGCTACTTCCAGGCCGACGTCGAGGAGGAGCAGAAGCTGGTGCCCGAGGGCATCGAGGGGCGCGTCCCCTACAAGGGCGGCCTGGCGATGAACGTGTACCAGATGCTCGGCGGCGTCCGGAGCGGCATGGGCTACACCGGCTGCCGCACCATCGACGAGCTCCGGAAGAACGCCCGCTTCGTCCGCATCACGCCCAGTGGCCTCCGCGAGAGCCACGTCCACGATGTCATCATCACCGAGGAGGCGCCGAACTACCGGGTCGAATAAAGGTCACGGCGGCCGCACTCGAGGTCGACAGTGGAAGACCTTCGAGTGGCAATCGTCGTCGAGGTCAGGGCGGCCGCAACACGGTAGTCGGCGGCCGCGCTCGAGGTCGACAGTGGAAGACCTTCGAGTGGGCAATCGTCGTCGGGGTCAGGGGCGCAACACGGTAGTCAACTGGTGGAACGGAAGAGTACGTGCACATCCACGACGAAAAGGTCCTGATCCTCGATTTCGGCAGCCAGTACACCCAGCTCATCGCCCGGCGGGTCCGCGAGCTCGGCGTCTACTGCGAGATTCACCGGCCGGATCTGCCCCTCGCCGACATCAAGGCGTTCGGACCGCGGGGCATCATCCTCTCCGGTGGTCCGATGTCGGTCGAGGCCGAGGGCGCGCCGATGCCGGCCGCCGGGGTGTTCGACCTCGGGGTGCCGGTGCTCGGCATCTGCTACGGGCTCCAGCTCATCGCCAAGATGCTGGGCGGCCGCGTGGACCGGAGCGCGCACCGCGAGTTCGGCCCGGCGACCATCGAGGTGCTCGAGAGCAAGGGGCCGCTGGGTCCGTTCGCGAAGGGGAGCACCTGCGAGGTGTGGATGAGCCACGGCGACCGCGTGGACGTGCTCCCTCCGGGCTTCGAGCCCATCGCCCGGACCGCGAACGCGCCCCTGGCCGCGACCGCGCACCGCGAGCGCCCCATCTACGGCCTCCAGTTCCATCCCGAGGTGGTCCACACCCCGCGGGGCAAGGACATCTACCGGGCCTTCCTCTTCGACGTCTGCAAGCTGTCCGGCGCCTGGACCATGAAGGGGTTCGCCGAGGAGGCGGTGGAGACCATCCGCAACCAGGTGGGGCAGGGGAAGGTCATCTGCGCCCTCTCCGGAGGCGTGGACAGCTCGGTGGCCGCGCTGCTCATCCACCGGGCCATCGGTGACCGGCTGACCTGCATCTTCGTCGACAACGGGGTGCTGCGCGCCGGCGAACGCGAGCAGGTCGAGGCGCTCTTCGAGGGCCGCTTCCACGTGCCGCTGCGGACGGTCGACGCGCGAAGGCGCTTCCTGGACCGGCTGGCCGGCGTGACCGACCCGGAGCGGAAGCGGAAGATCATCGGCCGCGAGTTCATCGCCGTGTTCGAGGAGGCGGCGCGGGACATCGAGGGCGCCGACTTCCTCGCCCAGGGCACGCTGTACCCGGACGTCATCGAGTCGGTGTCCACCAAGGGCCCGTCGGCCACCATCAAGAGCCACCACAACGTGGGCGGGCTGCCCGAGGTGATGAAGCTCAAGCTGGTGGAGCCGCTGCGCGAGCTGTTCAAGGACGAGGTCCGCGCGCTCGGCCGGGAGCTGGGGCTTCCCGAGGCGATGCTGATGCGGCACCCGTTCCCGGGCCCGGGGCTCGCCATCCGGGTGCTCGGCGAGGTGACCGAGGAGCGGCTGGACCTGGTCCGCGGAGCGGACGTCATCGTCCAGGACGAGGTCCGGAAGGCCGGCCTCTACGGGGAGGTGTGGCAGGCCTTCGCGGTCCTCCTCCCGGTGTCCAGCGTCGGTGTCATGGGCGACGAGCGGACTTACGAGTCGACCGCGGTGGTGCGAGCGGTGACCAGCGTGGATGGGATGACGGCCGACTGGGCGCGGCTGCCGCACGAGCTGCTGGCCCGCATCTCCGCGCGCATCACCAACGAGGTGCGCGGGATCAACCGCGTGGTCTACGACATCTCCAGCAAGCCGCCGGCGACCATCGAGTGGGAGTGAGCCCTCCGCCCGCGGGCGGGAAGGTGGACACCGGGTCGCGCGTTCTTCGCGCTCACGGGAGGAGGGACGGCGTGCGCCTGATGCTGGTCGCGACGGTGTTGCTCGTGGCGGGTGGGTGCTCTCATGCGGCACCCGCGACTGCGACGACGAAGGTCGAGCGGCGTGACGACTGGCTCCTGGCGCTGACCTCGGACCTCGAGCGGATCGCGGCGAGCGACGGCTTCGAGGGGCGGGTACGGGTCCTCCACTCGGGAAAGGCGGAGGTCGACCGGACCTTCGGCGATGCCGCGTGCCTCCCGGTCGGGGCGGGGCGGCGGCTCCTGGCGACGGTGGCGGTGGCCGTGCTGGTCGAGGAGGGGAAGCTCGGCTGGGACGACTGGCTCGAGCGCCGCTTGCCGGGCGTGAAGGGAACGTCGTTCGCTGCGCTGACCGTGGAGAATCTCCTGACCGACTCCGCGGGCCTCGCACCGACCACGGGCGAGACGGTCGAGCAGCGGCTCGATGCCGCGGGGAGGATTCCTCTCTGGGCCCAGCCCGGGACCCGCATCGACCCGGGGGACGAACGGCCGTGGGTCCTCGTGGAGCGAGTGGTGGCGCAGGTCTCGGGCGAGCCCTTCGAACGCTTCGTCGAGAGGCGCATCGTGGGCCCTGCCGGGATGTCCGGAACGTCGCTCGACGCGAACGCCCGCTGTCCCGAGGCCGGGCGCGGGACGACCACGCTCGAGGACCAGTTCCGGCTCATCGATGCGCTCCGGTCGGGCAAGGTGGTCTCGCCACGGACGCGCGCGGCCCTGTGGGAGCCGCGCCTGCCACTCGGGCCAGGGTCGGAGGTGGCGTACGGCTTCCTCGTCCGGACGCGTGGCGACCAGCAGGCGGTGGGGATGAGCGGGGAGGGGACCGCGACCGCGTACGATCTCTGGCTCGACCCGGTGGGGACCGACGCGCTCGTGCTGCTCGGCCGCACCCAGGCGAAGACCGCCCGGGGGATCCGGACCGCGCTGGGCGAGTTCTACGCCCTGCCGCCGGGACCGCCGCACCAGAGCTCACCCGCGAAGCGGCCGTCCTCGCGCTGAGCCCGATCGGTGGCGCGCTTCTGCGCGCGTGAGCCTGGATGCGCGGCGCACATGCGCCGCTCCGCGAGCCCCCCTGGTGCGGGGGCACTGACCCGACCGGAGAGGCCTCAGCTGCCCTTCTTCTGCGGGATGGCGGCCTGGCAGGCCTCGCTCAGCTCGGAGGCGTGCTCACGCAGACAGGCGGCGATGCGGCGACCACCGGGCTTCACGTCGGCACAGAAGCGCGCCACGTCCGGCTGACAGGCCTCGCGCGCCGCCTGGAACTTCTGGTGGACCTGGTCGATGTGCGCCTTGCACTCGGCCGAGAGCTGGTCCGCGTTCTGCTGCAGGCATGCCCGCACGCCGGCGCGACCGGGCTGCGCCCCGGGACAGAGGCGGGCGACGTCGACTGCGCACGGACGCTGCGGCGCGGTCGAGGGTGTCTCCTGGGCGAGTGCGGCACCGGCGCCGAGCGTGACGAGAAGGACGAGGGCTGCGGGAGAGAAGACAGGACGACGCATCGGGTGAATCTCCTGGGCAAGGCGTGTTCCAGGCTTCCCACACCGGACCCCATCGGAGAGATAAGAGGGCACCCCAGGACCGGGCGCGTCAGGGCGCACGCCTGCCCGCCTCCCGCGCGCCGGTCCCCCGCCCGAGCGCCTCCAGAAGTCACCTCGCGCCGGCGTCCGGCCGCGCGCGCGTCCCCGCGTCGCGCGCAGGCGCCGGCAGCTCCTCGATCAGCCAGCGTCCACCGAGCCGGCTGACTCGCAGCACGAGGAACTCCGGGGTCTGCCCGGAGACACCGAGCTCGGCCCGGACCTCGGCGACGTCCGGACGCTCGAAGCGAACGTCGCGAACGACGATGCTCCCGAACGGGGCCGCCCCGCCGACCGTCTGCATCAGCCCCCAGCAGCTCGAGGCGGGCTCCACCTGCGCCCCGGCGCGGGCGAGGGCGTCCATCTCGTTCCGCGGCGGGTCCGAGACGTCGTCCCCGATCCCCACGCAGACGAGTGGCCGGGCCTCCGTGCCTGCGTCCACCACCGGGCCGCGCAGCCGGAAGAGGAGCGCCCGGAAGACCTCGATCCGCACCCCGGAGATCCGGGCGAGCTCGGCCGGAGGAGGGTTGAACGAGACCAGGAAGGTGTACGGCACCAGCACCGGCTTCCCCCTGTAGGTCACCGGGCTGTACCGGCGCTGCTGGAGGTAGGTCTCGATCGAGGCATCGAAGGGCGGCCCGCGCGGGTCGAGCACGTGGCAGGCCTCGATGACGCCGGTCTCCCGCAGGATGCAGCGGACGGGGACCGGACGGCGATCGGCGAGGAGCGCGCCGACGTCGGACGAGTCGAGGGAGGGAAGGCTCTGCGCGGAGACGGTGACGGACTCGGCGACGCAGGCGTCCAGCTCCGCGTCGGCACAGGTGGGCTTCAGCGATCCCGGCGCTCCGGGCTGCGCGCCGGAGCTCATCAGGGCGCAGGCCGCCAGCCCGATGGCGGCGCACGGGAGGAGGGCCAGGCGAGGGTGCATGCTCGGCTTTCAGCTTGGACCAGTCGGCGCACTGAGTGAAAGCGAACCCGCACGTCCCGGCCGGGCTTCACCCGGCAGCAAGGAGCGCGCCTCGGCGACGGGACGGGACGCGCAAAGCTTGCGGCCCCGGATGTGTGCAAACTGCCGGAGTTCCCCGGGGGCACCGCTCTTGCTCCCGGGTGCCGTCATGCACACGCCAGCAGAGGAGCTCGGGCTGACCAGCCGGCGTCTTGGCGCCCGGCTCCGGGCGGCGCTGCTCGCGGTCGCTCCGGAGCGGATGCGGGAAACCCTCCAGGCCATCCAGGAGGATGCCCGGAAGGCCATGCTCCTGTACCTGCACGAGGGTCGCGCGACGGAGGTGAGCATCCTCCCCGCGCCGCTGATCGTGCTCCCCGAGCAGCTCCGCTACCTCCACGCCGCCGCGCTCGCCCTGCACGAGGCGACCAAGCGGATGCTCCCGCTGTGGCTCGCGGATGCCAACGTGCGGAGCGCCCTCCCGGTGTCGCACGGCGAGGAGAGCTGGATCCGGAGCTGCTGGGGACCCGCCCATGAGCGGGGGAATCCAGTGTTCGGCCGGCTGGATGCCGCGGTGCTGTTCGAGAGCCCGCAGTGGAAGAGCAGCCTGCAGTTCCTCGAGCCCAACCTCACCGGGGTCGGCGGGCTGCACATGCTCCCCAGCGCAGAGCGCATCCTCGAGCAGCGGCTCGGGCCGGTCCTTTCGGAGGCCGATCCCGCCCTTCGCCTCACGTCCGGCCAGGACATCCGCGACCTGCTCGCCGGTCAGCTGCTCGAGCACCTCGAGGCCCTCGGCCGCCCCGGGCGGCGCATCTGCCTCATCGAGGCGCGCTGGGCCGACAGCGGGCCCGAGGAGCAGACGCTTCTCGCCGAGCACCTCCACCGTCGGTTCGGAATCGAGGTCTGTCACGCGGACCCGGCCGAGCTGGTGCTCGACGGCGACCAGGTGCTCTTCGGGGGAGAGGTGGTGGACCTCGGGTACCGGGACTACTCGGTCGAGGAGCTTCAGGAGCTGGGACGGCGCGGGGTGGACGTCACACCGGTACGAGCGCTCCTGGCCCAGAACCGGATGGTGTCCTCGATCGCCGCGGAGCTCGAGCAGAAGAGCATGTGGGAGGTGTTCACCGATCCGCTGCTCGCGGACCGGCACTTCACCCCCGGGGAGCGGGACGTGTTCCGCCGTCACGTGCCGTGGACCCGGCTGCTGCGCGCGCGGACGACGCAGCTCGCCGACGGGACGATGGGAGATCTCCCGGAGTTCGTCCGCGCCGAGCGGGAGCTGCTGGTGCTCAAGCCCAATCGCGCCTACGGGG